>JBMTER010000005.1:0-22530 GCA_049433345.1 Gaiellales bacterium
CGGCACCCGCGGGGGCGCGCGGCCGCTGGCCGGCGGGCGCGCCCGCGACCGCGCGCGCGCCGAGGCCGCGATCCGCGACGATGTCGCCGAGCCGCTCGGGCTGTCCGTCGAGGAGGCGGCGCTCGCGGTGCTGCGCATCCTCAACGCCAACATGGCCAACGCGGTACGCGTGATGAGCGTCGCCCGCGGGCGCGATCCGCGCGACTTCGCGCTCGTCGCGATCGGCGGCGCCGGACCGATGCACGGCTGCCAACTCGCCGACGAGGTCGGCATCCCGCGCGTCGTCGTGCCGCGCCATCCGGGCGTCGCCGCCGCCTGGGGCCTGCTCGCCACCGATATCGCCCACGACCTGCGACGCAGCTGGCGTCGGCCGATCCGGGACGCCGACCCGGCCGAGCTCGACGCGGCGATGGCGGAGCTCGAGGGCGAGGCTCGCGCCCTGCTCGCGCTGTCGGAGAGCGTGGCCCTCGGCGAGGACCTGCGCTGGGAGGCCGACGTGCGCTACCGCGGCCAGGCCTACAACCTGACCGTCCCGCTCGGCGCGCGCCCCGCCGGTCCGGGCACGCTCGTCGACGTCGAGGCCGCCTTCGCGGCCGAGCACGAGCGGCTGTACGACTACACGCCCGCGGTCACCGAGGCCGAGATCGTGACCCTGCGGCTGCGTGCCGTCGCGCGGACCGCCCCCGCCCGGCCCGACGCCGCGGTCGGCACACCCCGCCCGGCGGCGACGCAGCGGGTCTACGACGGCGCCTGGTCGGACTGGCCGGTGCTCGATCGCGCCGGGCTCGCGCCCGACCAGCCGCTCGACGGGCCCGCGATCATCGAGCAGGAGGACACGACGACGGTGCTGCAGCGAGGCTGGCGCGCGGTGGCGCGCGACGATGGCTCCCTGATCCTGGAGCGGCGATGAGCGAACGTCCCGATCCCGTGCTGCAGGAGATCCTCGCGAGCGCGCTGCGCCACATCGCCGAGGAGATGGCCGTCGTCGAGTACCGCTCCTCGTTCTCGCCGATCATCCGCGAGATGCTCGACTTCAACTGCGGCGTGTTCGCCGCGGACGGCCGCGCGATCGCGAACTCCGAGCAGATCCCGGCGCAGCTCGGGCTGATGCAGTTCGCGCTCGAGGCGGTCATCGCCAAGTGGGGAGACGACGTCCGGGACGGCGACGCCTTCCTCACGAACCACCCGTACATGGGCGGCACGCACACCCCCGACCTGCAGGTCTTCACGCCGCTCGTGGCCGACGGCCGCGTCGTCGCCTGGGCCGGGTCGATCGCGCACCACATCGACATCGGCGGGCGCTTCCCGGGCACGGAGAGCGCGCAGACGACCGAGCTCCACCAGGAGGGCCTGATCTTCCCGGCGGTGCGGCTCGTCGCGGCCGGCGAGCGCAACGCCGCGATCTACGAGCTGATCGCCGCCAACGTGCGCGACCCCCACTCGACCCTCGGCGACCTCGACGCCCAGCTGGCCTCGTGCAAGCGCGGCACCCAGCGCGTGCGCGAGCTGATCGAGCGCCACGGCCTCGCGCTCGTCGAGGGCGGCATGGACGCGGTGGTCGAGCAGACCGCGCGCCGCACCGAGGCGCTGTTCCGGTCGTGGCCCGAGCGCGCGGTCGAGGCCGAGGGCTTCCTCGACGACATCGGCTTCGAAGGCAGCGACCCGGTACGGGTGCATGCGCGCCTGCACGTCGACGACGGCATGCTCGTGATCGACCTTTCCGGCAGCTCGTCGCAGATCCCCTCCGGCATGAACGTCCCGATCGCGAGCGCGCACGCCGCCGCCTACTTCGCCGTGCGCTGCTTCCTCGGCGGCGACGTGCCCCACAACGCCGGCCTCGCGAGCCGCGTGCGGCTGGTGGTGCCCGCGGGCTCGCTCTTCAACCCGTCCTTCCCGGCGGCGCTGAGCGCCCGCCATCTGACCGTCCAGCGACTGACCGACGTCCTGATCGACGCGCTCTCCGATCTCCTGCCGGAGCACGCGATCGCCGGCAGCCAGGTCTCGTTCCCCTCGTTCGTGTTCCAGGCCGTCGATCCGCGCACGGGCGGGCTCGCGCTGATGGTCGACATCCTCGGCGGCGGCTGCGGGGCGCGCCCCGGCGCGGACGGCGAGGACGGCATCGACCCGTACACCTCGAACTGCGCGATCCTGCCGGTCGAGATCGCGGAACTCGAGTACCCGTGGCGCGTCGAGCGCAGCGAGCTGGTCGACGGCTCGGGCGGCGCCGGCCGCCACCGCGGCGGGATGGGGATCCGCCGCGTCTACCGGCTGCTCGCCGACGAGGCCGACGGCATGTACTACGTCGAGCAGGCCGACCCCCGCTTCGGGGCCCGCGGCCGCGACGGCGGGGCCGCAGGCGGCCCCGGGCGGATCGCGCTGATCGACGCCGCGAGCGGCACGGAGCGCGCGCTGCCCGGCAAGGGCTACCTGCGCATCGGCCGCGGTGACGCGCTGGTGCTCGAGAGCGCGGGCGGCGGCGGCCACGGCGCGCCGTAAGCGCGACGCGCCCCGTCCCGACCACGGGGCATGGACCTGCAGCGCATCGCCATCGCCCTCCCCCTGCTCGTGATCGCCCTGATCGCCCTCGACTGGGCCCGTCACGTGGCCGGCGGGCGCCGGTGAATCCGGACCTCGACCCGGACGATCCGTCGGCGGCGCCGGAGCGCGAACCGCGGTCGAACGACCCCGAGGCGCTCACGGACGCCGAGATCGCGCGCCTCGCCGCCGCGATCTGGGCCCGCGTCGTCGGCACCGAGGCCGACCGCGACGCGCTGGACGACTAGGCGCCGATCGTCCCGTCGGGCATCACGGTGCCGACCACAGACGCCCCGTCGAGGTCGGCGCCCGCGAGGTCGGCGCCGGTCATGTCCGCGCCGTCGAGACGCGCCCCCGACAGGTCGGCACCCGAGAGGTCCACGCCACGCAGGTCGTAGCCGGACAGGTCGCCCTCGGCGAGGTCGAGGCCCGACAGGTCGGCCGCCGCGAAGCTCGGTCGGCGCCCGTGGGCGAGGGCATGCTCGGCGATGACCGGGATCGCGATGCGCCAGAAGCGGTCGCGGTACTCGGCGGGCACGCCGAGGCGCACGTACGCCTCCTGGAACGCAACCAGCGGCTCCGTGCCGTCCGCGACGCGCTCGCCGACCCAGACCGCGACGGCCTCGAACCCGTCGATGATGTCGTTCCAGGCGATCGGGAGCGGCGCGTCATCGGCCATCAGCCCAGCCTAGCCGGCCCGTGGACCCGCGGCACTCCCCGTACACTGCTGCGGATGCTCGGCGCCCTCGCCCTCAGCGTGCTCGCGTTCGGGCCCCTCTCGTACCTCAATCCGGAGACGCTGCTCGAGTCCGTCGGCGGCGTCGCCCTGTGGGTGGCGGCCGGGATCATCTTCGCCGAGTGCGGCCTGCTCGTCGGCTTCTTCCTGCCCGGCGACTCGCTGCTCTTCGTCGTCGGGCTGTTCACCGGCAACGGCGCCATCCCCCAGCCGATCTGGCTGGTCTGCGGCGTGCTCTTCATCGCGGCGCTGGCCGGCAACGTCGTCGGCTACTGGGTCGGGTACAAGGCCGGCCCCACGCTCTTCCGACGGCCCGACTCGCGCCTCTTCAAGCGCGAGCACGTCGAGGCCACGGAGCGCTTCTTCGCCCGCTACGGCGGCATGGCGATCATCCTCGCCCGCTTCGTGCCGATCGCCCGCACGTTCATCACGGCGATGGCCGGCGTCGGCCGCATGGACTTCCGCCGCTACCTCCTGTTCAGCACGATCGGCGCGCTGCTGTGGGCCGTCGGCCTGACCCTGCTCGGCTACCTGTTCGGCAACGTGCCCTGGATCAAGAGCAACCTGGAGGTCACGATCATCGTGATCGTGCTCGCCAGCGTCATCCCGATCGCGATCCACCGGATCCTCGAGCGGCGCGGATCACACAGCTGAAGGACGCCGTACGCGCGCGGCGTATCGTCTGGCTATGAGCCTCCGCTCCGTGATGGTCGCCACCGGCCTGGTCGCGCTCGCCGTCGGCCCCGGCGTCGCGAGCGCCCAGAAGTCGGTGCCGGCGCGCTGGTCGGCCCCCGCCGCCATCACCGACTCCCCGGTCCCCGCCAATCGGATCAGCGACGTGCGCGTCGCCGTCGACGAGACCGGCAGCGCGGTCTACGTCTGGCGCGAGAGCGACGGCGCCCGTCATCGCGTCCGCACCCGCACCTGCTCGGCCACGACGTGCAGCGCGATCGAGGACCTGACGGACGGCACCAACAGCGTCACTCGGCTCGCCCTCGCCCTCGCCGCCGACGGGACCGCCACGGCCGTCTGGGAGTACACGAACCCGAGCAAGCTGAGCGCGCGCGTGCGCACCGGTGGTGCCTGGACCGCGGAGACCGACGTCAACGCCGCGGGATCGCGCGCCCTGCAGGGCGCGGCCGCCTTCGGCGACGGCGGCCTGATCGTGCTCAGCACGGCGATCGCGAACGGGCGATCGACGCTGGCGGCCAGCTCGTGCGCCAGCCGGCTCGCCATCTGCGCGACCACGGACGTCTCGAACCCCGCGAACTCCGCCAGCATCCCGCAGGTCGACGCCAACGGGACCGACAAGGGAGCCGTCGCCTGGGTCGAGCAGATCGGGGCCGGCAACCGCGTGGTCCGCCACGCGCCGATCAGCGCGGACGCCAACGGGCCCGCGCTCGGCACGGCGACGTCGATGAGCGGCGAGACGCCGAGCACGAAGACGCGCCTCGCGGTCGACGTCGACAAGACGGGCCTGACCACCGTCGCCTGGGTCGAGAACGACGGCTCGGACGGCCTCTACGTGCAGCGCTTCGCCGACACCGCGCCGCCCGCCGCTCCGCCCGCCCTGCCCGCGTTCACGACGACGGGCGCGATCGCGGACGCGAGCCTGCGGATCGCCGGCGATGAGCTCGGCAACGCCGTCGTCACGTGGGCGACCGCCCTCAACGGCGCCCAGACGCTCTCCGCCCTGCCCTATGCGTCGCTGACCCGGGGCACGCAGCAGGCGGTCACGGGCGACGGCCAGGCGCTGCTGCCCTCCCTCGCCGTCGCGGGGACCGGCACCGCGACACTCGCCTACCTGCGCGACGGCGAGGTCGCCGCGAGCTGGGCCGCGACGCCGTCCGGGAGTTGGATCGTCGCCTCGCCGAAGGCGACGGCCGGCGCGAGCGCCGGCCAGCCGACCCTGGCCGCCTCGCGCCGCGGCGACATCGTCCTGGCCTGGGTGACGGCCAATCAGACGACCGGCGAGCAGGTCATCCGCACTGCCCGCATGACGCCGGGCCGGAGCACCGCCAAGCCGACGCTGAAGGTCGCACGCCGCCCGAACGCCAGATGGCTCGTCTCGATCCGCATAACCGCATCGGCCAAGGGCACCATCGAGCAGGTCGGCCGCATCACGGTGCGCGGCCGCCGCGTCGTGGCCTGTCGTATCGCGCCCCGCCCGATCGCGGCGAATCGGACGCTGACCGTGACGTGCCGGCTGACGCGCGCTGCGATCAGGCAGCGACGCGCGGGCGCGCTCCGGATCCAGCTGACGACGCGACTGGTCGCGGTCGACGGTCAGAAGGCGACGAAGCGGATCACGGTCCGGCTCGCCCGCCGGCGCTGACGCGGCCCCTCAGGCCAGCTCGCGCTCGCGCGACGCCACGTAGGCATCGATCTCCGCACGCGCGTCGGCGTCGATCGGCGGCGGCTCGTGCACGGCGAGCCGCTCGCGCCAGATCGCCTCGGCGCGCTGCTCGGCCGTCGGCGAGCCGGCGGCGCGCCAGCGCTCGACGTTCATGGTGCTGGCCACCGCCGGCCGATGGAAGCAGTCGCGGTAGCGCGCCAGCGTGTGCTCGACGCCGAAGAAGTGGCCGCCGTGGCCGACCTCCCGGATCACGTCCACCGCGAGCTCCTCCTCGTCGACCCGGATGGGGCCGTACTCGACGCAGACCGACGCGATCACGTCGAGGTCCGCGATCAGCTTCTCGAAGCCGGCGGCGAGGCCCGCGTCGAGCCAGCCCGCGGCGTGCATGACGACGTCGGCGCGCGCGTCGACGGCGGCCGTGATGATCTGCATCGCCTCCCAGCCGGCCTGGGCGTCCGTGAGCTGGCTGGTCGTCAGCCCGCCACCCAGGGCGCGCGTCGGCAGCCCGTAGTGGCGAGCCAGCTGGCCGTGCATCACGACACCCCGTGCGAGCTCGGGGCCCGCGAACCCGGCCGCGCCCGACTGCATGTCCGTGATCGGCAGGCCGACGCCGAGCAGCACGGGGTTGCCCGGGTTGACGAGCTGGATCAGGCTGATCGCCGCGAACGCCTCGGCCAGCATCTGCGCGGTGCCACCGGCGAGCGTGACCGGCGCCATCGCCCCGAGCAGCGCCCCCGGCATCACGATCGGCGCCTGGCCGTGGCGGGCCAACTCCACCATCGCGCCCGTCATCCGCTCGTCCCAGCGCAGCGGCGAGTTCGAGTTGACGATCGCGGTCATCGCGCAGCGCCCCGCGAGCCCGCCGAGCGCGATGTCCGCGATGCGGACCGAATCCTCGACCGCGTCGGGCGTGCTGACCGCGGCCATGAACGGCTTGTCCGACTCGACCGCGAGGGTGCGCAGCAGGTGCAGGTGGCGGACCTCGACGTCGATGTCCTGCGCCTCCACGATCACGCCGCCGGCCACGTCGAGCGCGTCGGCGTCCTGGATCAGCGCGACGAGGTCGCGCAGGTCCTGCAGGGTGCCGTTGCGCCGCTCGCCGGCCCGCAGCACGAACGGCGAGCCGTACGTCGGGGCAAAGGCCGTGACGCCCTGTCCGATCGGGATCGACCGGTCCGGGTTGCGGGCGTGCCAGGTCCACGCAGACGGAGCCTGCGCGACCTGGGCGGCGACCCAGTCGGCGTCGAACCAGACCGTGTCACCGTCGACCCGCTGCCCGGCCTCGGCGAGGAGCCGGGTCGCTTCCGGATGCTCGAACTGGACGCCGACCTCGCTGACGATCACGCGCCAGGCGGCGTCGATCGCCGCGATGTCGGCGGCGCCGAGCAGGTCGACGGGCGGGCGGGCGCTCCGGAGCACCCCGCGAGTCTACGCGCCCGTAGACTGCCGCGATGTCCGCCAGCCGCTTCGAGGAGCTCACGCGCCGCGTCGACCGCTTCACGCCCGACGAGCGCACGGACCGGCCCGCGCTCGGGGCCGTCCACGGAGCGGCCGGGACCCTGATCGTCGACGCAGGCGCCTCCCCCGCCCATCTCGGGGCGTTCGCGACCGAGCTCGCGGCCCGTGGGCGCCCGCCCGTCATCGCGATCGCGCTGACGCACTGGCACTGGGACCACGCATTCGGATCCGCCGCGCTCGACGTACCCGTGATCGCGTGCACGGCGACGGCGGCCGGCGTGGCCACCCAGGCCGCCTACGCCTGGGACGAGGCGTCGCTGCGCCGACGCGTCGACGAGGGGCTCGAGCTGGCCTTCTCCCTGCCCCATCTGCTCGCCGAGTACACCGAGGAGGAGCGCACGGCGCTCGAGATCGTCGTGCCGCAGGTGACCTTCGAGTCGGCGCACGACGTGGACCTCGGCGATGCGATCGTCGAGTTGCGCTGGGTCGGCGGCGACCACGCCGACGACTCGGTGGTCGCATGGGTGCCCGACGAGCGCGTCCTCTTCACCGGCGACTGCCTGTACCAGTGCCTGTGGGGCGAGCCCGAGTACCTGACGGTCGGCGGGGTCCGGGCCCTGCTCGACCGGCTCGCCCCGTTCGACCCGCTCGTGGCGATCGAGGGGCACGAGGACACGGTGCACGACGCGGCCTCGTGGGCCGCCCGCCTGGCAGAGCTGGCACGAGCCTGCGACCTCGTCGAGTCCGCTGCCGGCGATGACGCCGAGGGCGACCTCGCCGAGCTCGTGGCCCAGCTTCGCGCCGCGCCTCAGGCGAGGTAGCGGAGCGCGGCCGCCGGAAACGAGGCGATCCGCTGCTCGCGCTGGCTCGCAGCATGCGCGGTGTCCGCGCGCGTGAAGACCCACCCGAGCGTGACCAGGCGCCGCGCCATGACGAACGTCGGCAGCTCGAGGAGATCCTCAGCGGGTAGCGCGCGCCGCGCGCGGTAGCCCTCCACCAGCGCGTCGCGGCGCGGGGCGTAGCCGGCGGTGCCGTCGAACGGGGCCAGGACGACGGCCAGCTCCCACAGGTACCACGACCAGCCGCAGTCGTCGAAGTCGATCACGACCGGCGCCGCCCCGTCGCGCCGCAGGACGTTGCCGAAGGCGAGATCGGCGTGCACGAGGCCATAGCGCCCCGCATCGGTCCCGAAGTCGGTGAGCCGGTCGCGTACGCGCTCGCGCACCGCGACGAGCAGGTCGCGCGTGCCGCCGTCCCACGTGCCGAGCGCGACCGGATCGCCCCAGTGCGGCGCGGCGCCGACCATGCCCTCGCGGTCCCAGGCGGGCCGTACGAACCATGCGGGAGGCGTCCACGACGCGCCGTGCAGGTGCACCTCCGCCATCAGCCGACCCAGGTCGCGCCAGTCCCCCATCGCCGGCGACTCGGCGAGCGGCGCGCCCTTCTCCCAGGTCAGCGCGCTCGCGTGCCGACCTCCGGGCAAGTCGACGACGACGTCGCCATCGCGGGCGGGCACCACGCGCGGCGTGGCGATGCCCGCGTCGCGAAGTGCCTCCATCCACGCGAGCTCGCTCCGGATCATGTCGCGCGTGCGGTAGCCGGGCCGATGCACGCGCAGCGCGACGTCGCCCGCCCGATACGTGGAGTTCTCGCCGCGACGGACCAGTTCGAGCCGCTCGCCGACGGCGTAGCGCGCGCGCGCCGCGCGGGCGAGCGCGTCGTCGTCCACGCCTAGGACCTCGGCTGCGGGTGGCGGCTCGGCACCGGGCGGTCGGCTTCCTTGGCGCGGCGCAGCCCCTCGGCGAGCAGCTCGAGCGAGCGGTCCACCTCGGCGTCGGTCAGCAGCAGACCGGGCTTGAACTGCAGCACCGACTGGTCGTAGCCCGACGCGATCGCCCACAGCCCGAGGCCGTACAGCTCCTGCTGGAGGAAGATCGCTCCGTCGGGATGGTCGACGCGCAGGCCGATGACGAGGCCCGACTGCCGCACCTCGACGAGATAGGGCTCATCGGCGGCGATCGCCGCGAGGCCGTCGCGGTAGCGCGCGATCAGGTGTCGGACGTTCGCCGTGGTCTCGGTGCGCTGCGTGATCTCGAGCACCTTCGCCGCCACGCGGCAGCCGAGCTCGGAGCCCCCGAACGTCGACACGTGCCCCCAGCCGTACTCATGGAGCCAGCCCGCCGCATCGGCGCGGACGACCGCGGCCGCGATCGGGTAGATGCCGCCGGACAGCCCCTTGCCGGTGACCATCAGGTCGGGCTCCACGCCGTAGGTCTGCACGCCCCAGAGGTGGCCGGTGCGGCCGAGTCCGGCCTGCACCTCGTCGGCGATGTAGAGGGCCCCGTGGCGCTCGGCCGCGGCCCGTATCGCAGGCAGGTAGCCGTCGGGCACGACCGGGAAGCCGTACGTGGCGGGGATCGTCTCGATGATCACCGCGGCGAACTCCTCGGCGGCGAGCGCATGCTCGATCGCCTCGGCGTCGGCGAACCGCACCGTCGCGAAGTCGTCGGGCAGGTCGGAGTGGAAGAAGCGGGCGCCCGCGTCGGCGCCGGCGGCACCGGAGAGTCCCGTCTTGCCGTGGTAGCCCGCGTCGAGGCCGAGAACGCGGCGACGGCCCGTCGCGTGGCGCGCGGTCTTGATGGCGATGTCGATCGCCTCCGACCCGCCGCTCGCGAACACGCTGTACGGCATGTCGCCCGGCGCGCATGCCGCGAGGTCGGCCGCGAGCGCGGCGCGCTCGGCGCTCGCGAAGTGATGGTTGCCGATGTCGACCTCGCCGAGCGCGGTGACGAGCGCGTCGATCACGTCGGGGTTGCGGTGCCCGAGGTTGAAGGTGCCGCCGTTGAGGTGGAAGTCGAGCAGCTCGTGGCCCGAGAGGTCCCACATGCGGTAACCCTCTCGCCGGCCCATCACCAGCTGCGTCCCGAACGCGTCCCACACCCGCACGCGATGGGGCGCGACGTGGTCCCGGGTCGCCGCGAGCACGGCCTCCTTGCCGGCGCTCACGCCCACGCGTCCGGCGGTCGCGGGACCGCGGTCTCCCAGTCGAGCTCGTGCGTGGCCACGAGGCGGGCCCCGGTCGCGGCCTCGATCCGCTCGATTCGATCCCACGAGTCGAGCATCGCATCGCCGTCCCACAGGACGCCCGGCAGGCGCCGCCCGCGCATCGGCGCGATCAGGTAGGCGGCGTCGCAGAGCAGAAACGTCGGCTGCGACGCGGTGCCGACCCACAGCGACTGGTGGCCGGCCGTGTGCCCGGGCGTCGGGTGGATCACCATGGTGCCATCGCCGAAGAGGTCGTGCTCGCCGACGACGGGGCGCCAGTCGACGCCGTCCGCGAAGTCGTCGACGAGGTAGATCTCAGCCTGGTCGTGCGTGCGGTCGAAGGCGAAGTCGAGTTCCGCCTGCTGGACGTAGACGGGCGCGTGGCGCAGGTGCTCGAGGCCGCCGGCGTGGTCGAAGTGCAGGTGCGACTGCACGACCACGTCGATGTCACGCGGCTCGAGCCCGATCGTGGCGAGGCAGCCCGGCACGGTGTGGTCGGGCTCGAGCAGCGCCTCGAACACGTCGGCCATGTCGCCGAGGCGCGAGCGCGGGTCGGTGCGCAGCGTCGGATGCGCGCCCGTGTCGAGCAGCACGTTCCCGCGCGGATGGGCGATCACGTACATGTAGTACGGGTTGTAGAGCGCCTCGCCGGCCTGGGGGTGCGCGGGGTCGAAGATCGCGACGTCCTGGAGGTCGCCGCCGCAGTGGAGCGCGTACACCTTCATGGGGACAACCTAGCGCGTCGCGAGCAGCGCGCCGGGGGTGATCGCGGCCGGATCGCAGACGAGATGCACGAGCGCAGGCCGGTCCGCGCTGAGGGCGCGGGCGAAGGCCGTCGGGAAGTCCGCGTCGCGTTCGACCCGCTCGGCGTGGCAGCCGTAGGCGACCGCGAGGGCGGCGAAGTCGGGATTGGCGAGGGTCGTGCCCTCGACGCGACCCGGGTAGGCGCGCTCCTGGTGCATGCGGATCGTGCCGAGCATGCCGTTGTCGCAGACCAGGACGACGAGGTCGCGCAGCCCGAGCTGCACCGCGGTGGCCAGCTCCTGGCCGGCCATCTGGAAGCAGCCGTCGCCCGCGCACCCGACGCCCGGTCGCCCCCGGCGGTGCAGCGCGGCGGCGATCGCGGCCGGCACGCCGTAGCCCATCGCGCCGCTCGTCGGCGCGAGCTGCGTGCCGTAGCGGCGATGGCGGAAGAGGCGGTGCACCCAGACCGTGTAGTTGCCGGCGCCGTTTGCGATCACCGCGTCGTCCGGCAGCGTCTCGCGCAGGTGGCGCACGACCTGTCCGAGGTCGACGCCGTCGAGGTCGCGAGCGACGGGTTCGCTCCAGGCGAGGTAGTCGGCGCGCAGCTCGGCCGCCCAGCCGCCCGCCACGGGCCCGCGAGCGACGAGGCCCTCCACGACGAGCGGCGCGGCCGCGCAGATGGCGAGGTCGGCGCGCCACACGCGCCCGAGCTCGCTCGGGTCGGGGTGCACGTGCACGAGGCGCTGCCGCGCCCCCCGCTCGAGCGGCAGGCGCGTGTACCCGCCGCTCGGGATGTCGCCGAAGCGGCCGCCGAGCAGGACGAGGACGTCGGCCTCGGCGACGCGGCGCTCAAGCGCGGGATTGCAGCCCAGCCCGAGGTCGCCGACGTACAGGGGCGACGCGTTGTCGATCCGGTCCTGGCGGCGGAACTGGGCGGCGACGGGCACGCCGAGCATCGCGAGCGCGTCGGCCGTCGCCTGGTTCCAGCGCGGGCCGCCGACGACGATCAACGGCCGCTCGGCGCCGTCGAGGAGCGCGTGCAGCGCGTCGAGGTCGGCTGCCGCCGGATCGCGCAGCGCCGGCTCGACCAGCGGCCCGTCGGCCGCCTCGGTCGTGTCGCGCTGCAGGTCCTCGGGCAGGGCGAGGACGACCGGGCCGGGACGATCGGACAGCGCGACCTCGAAGGCGCGCGTCATCGCCGCCGGGATCTCGTCGACGTCGTCGATCTGGTACGCCCACTTCGCGAGCGGCGCGAACATCGCCTCGAAGTCGACCTCCTGGAAGGCCTCGCGACCGAGGTGGGGACGCGCGACCTGGCCGACCAGCAGCAGCATCGGCGTCGAATCC
Source organism: Gaiellales bacterium (assembly GCA_049433345.1). Taxonomy (GTDB): domain Bacteria; phylum Actinomycetota; class Thermoleophilia; order Gaiellales; family F1-60-MAGs149; genus F1-60-MAGs149. Next base: position 12,222 of record JBMTER010000005.1, read on the forward strand.
TGGAAGGCGGTGTGCACGCCGATCGACGCGTGCGTGGCGCCGGGCCCGCGCGTCGCGAGGCAGATCCCGGGCCGGCCCGTCAGCTTGCCCCACGCCTCGGCCATGTGCGAGGCGGTCGCCTCGTGGCGGGCCGTGACGAAGCGGATCCGGTCGCGCCGCTCCCAGAGGCCGTCGAGCACCGTCAGGAACGACTCGCCGGGGACGCCGAAGGCCGTGTCGATGCCCTGCGCGACCAGCTGGTCGGCGACGACGTGCCCGCCGAGGCGGCTCACGCGCTGCGCTCGAGCTCGGGCACCGCTACCCGCGGATCCCCGCCCACGCCATGTACTTCAACTCGAGGAAGTCCTCGATCCCGTGGCGCGAGCCCTCGCGTCCGATGCCGGACTCCTTGACGCCGCCGAACGGCGCCTCGGCGGCGCTGATGAAGCCCGTGTTGATCGCGATCATGCCGTAGTCGAGCGCCTCCCCCGCGCGCCAGATGCGGGCGTGGTCGGTCGAGAACAGGTACGCCGCGAGGCCGAACGGCGTGTCGTTCGCGATCCGGATCGCCTCCTCCTCGCGCTCGAAGCGATGCACGGCCGTGACCGGCCCGAACGTCTCCTCGTTCGACATCTGCCAGCTCATGTCGGCGCCCGTGATCACCGTCGGCAGGAAGAAGGTGCGGCCGTGCTGCTCGTGCACCCCGCCGCCGAGCAGGACCTCGCCGCCGCGGGCGCGGGCGTCCTCGACGTGGCGCGCGACCTTCGCGAGCGCCGGCTCGTCGATCAGCGGCCCGATCGTCGCGTCCGGATCGAAGCCCGGCGCCACGTTCACGGTTCGGGACAGCTCGACCATCCGCTCGACGAAGGCGTCGTGGATGCCGGCCTGCACGAGCACGCGGTTGGCGCTGATGCAGGTCTGGCCCGCGTTGCGGTACTTGGCCACGTTGATCGCCGCGATCGCGTCGTCGAGGTCGGCGTCGTCGAAGACGAGGAACGGCGCGTTGCCGCCGAGCTCCAGCGAGACCTTCTTGACCGTCCGCGAGCACTGCTCCATGAGCAGCTTGCCGACCTCCGTGGAGCCCGTGAAGGAGAGCTTGCGCACCAGCGGGTTCGAGGTCATCTCACCCCCGATCAGCGGGGCGTCCGCGGCGTCGCCCGTGACGATCGAGAAGACGCCGGCGGGGATGCCGACGCGCTCCGCAAGCACCGCCACCGCGAGCGCGCTGAGCGGCGTCTGCTCCGCCGGCTTGAGGACCATCGGGCAGCCGACCGCGAGCGCAGGCGCGGCCTTCCGGGTCGGCATCGCCGACGGGAAGTTCCACGGCGTGATGCCGACGGTGACGCCGATCGGCTGGCGCAGCACCACGATCCGCCGCTCCGGCATGGGCGCGGGGATGGTCTCCCCGTAGACGCGCTTGGCCTCCTCCCCGAACCACTCGAAGAAGGACGCCGCGTAGGCCACCTCGGCCCGGGCCTCGCCGACGGGCTTGCCCTGCTCCGCCGTCATGATCGCCGCCAGGTCGTCGGCGTTGGCGAGCATCGCGTCGGCCAGGTCTCGCAGCAGGCGTGCGCGGTCCTTGGCCAGGAGCGCCGCCCATGCCTCGCGGGCGCGCTCGGCGCCCTCGATCGCGCGCCGCGTCTCGGCGGCGCCCATCCGCGGTACGTGGGCGATCGCCGCTCCCGTCGCCGGGTCGATCACGGGGAAGCTGCCGCCGTCGTCGGCGTCGACCCACGCGCCGTCGACGTAGGCCTGGCTGCGGAGCAGGTCGGGATCGTTGAGCTGGAGCGTCATGGCCGCGATGCTAGCCGACGCGGAAGCGACCGCGTCGGCGCCGGCAGTCGGCCGCGGGCGACCATCCTGCGGATATGACCTATGGCTTGACTATGTTTCGACCGATCACCGGTCGCGCGCATTCCCGCGCGAGGGACACGACCCAGGAGCAGCTCTGACGATGGCAACCGCAGCGACCCCCCGGCGCGGCTCAGTCGACCTCGACACCCACGGCCTCTCGCCCTCCGGCGACGCCCACTGGAACCTGACGACGGCCGAGCTCTACGAGCACGCGCTGCAGGCCGGAGCCGCCCAGCTCACCATCGGCGGGGCGATGGTCGTGAACACGGCCCCGAACACGGGTCGCTCGCCCAAGGACAAGTTCATCGTCGAGGAGCCCGGCGCGAAGGACCGCGTCTGGTGGGGCCCCGTCAACCGCCCGATCGCCCCGGAGCACAACGCCCGCATCCGCGAGGACCTCGTCGCGTTCCTGAACGACGGCGATGTCTACGTCCTCGACGCCTGGGCCGGCGCCCATCCCGATCACCGCGTCGCCGTGCGCGTGGTCTCGAAGTCCGCGTGGCACCTGATGTTCGCGCAGACGATGCTGATCCCCGCGACCCCGGCGGAGGCGACGTCCCACGCCCCCGAGGTCGTGATCCTGCACGCGCCCGAGTTCCAGGCCGACCCCGAGGTGCACGGCACCCGGGTCAGCGGCTTCGTGACCGTCGACTTCACCGCCGGCGAGATCCTGATCGGCGGCACCCGCTACGCGGGCGAGATCAAGAAGTCCGTCTTCACGATCATGAACGACCGCCTGCCGCAGAAGGGCATCCTCTCGATGCACTGCTCGGCGAACGTCGGCGCCGACGGCAACGTGGCCGTCTTCTTCGGCCTCTCGGGCACCGGCAAGACGACCCTGTCCACGGACTCGGAGCGCCCGCTGATCGGCGACGACGAGCACGGCTGGGCCGATGACGGCGTCTTCAACATCGAGGGCGGCTGCTACGCGAAGGCGATCAACCTGTCGGCCGAGGCCGAGCCCGAGATCCACGCGACCACGTCGATGTTCGGCACGATCATCGAGAACGTCGTGATGGACCCCGTCTCCCGCGAGATCGACTTCGCCGACGGCTCGATCACCGAGAACACGCGCGTCGCCTACCCGCTGACGTCGATCCCGGGAAGCGTGCCCGAGGGCCGCGCCGGCACCCCGACCGCCGTCGTGCTCCTGACCGCCGACGCCTTCGGCGTCCTGCCGCCCGTCGCGCGGCTCACGCCCGAGCAGGCGATGTACCACTTCCTGTCGGGGTACACGGCCAAGCTGGCCGGCACCGAGGTCGGCGTGACGGAGCCGCAGACGACGTTCTCGACCTGCTTCGGCGCCCCGTTCCTCGCGCAGGACCCGGGCGTCTACGCGCGCATGCTCGGCGAGCGCCTCGCGCAGACCGGCGCCTCGGCCTGGCTCGTCAACACCGGCTGGACCGGCGGCCCCTACGGGGTCGGCTCGCGCATGCCGATCGCGGCGACCCGCGCCCTCGTGCGCGCCGCCGTCAACGGCGAGCTCGACCAGGTCGAGACCTTCCAGGACCCGATCTTCGGCCTGCACATCCCGAAGGCCGTGCCGGGCGTGGATCCGGCGCTGCTCAACCCCGTCGACACCTGGGCCGACAAGGCGGCGTTCGAGACGACCGCACGCCGGCTGGCCGCCCAGTTCGTCAAGAACTTCGAGCAGTACGCGGGGATGGTGCCGGCGGAGGTGCTGGCCGCTGCGCCCGATCCGGGCGACGAGGTCGCGCCGGACTTCGGCGCCGAGGGCTGAGCCGCCGCTAGCCGACGAGCTCGTAGCCGCGGGTGCCGATCCGGTAGACCTGGATCGTGGCGCCCTCGAGCTCGTGCTCGGGCGTGAACGCCACAGGGGTCCCGAGGATCGTCTCCTCGATGCGCACGTCCGGCATCGCGGTCAGCACGCCACGCCGCGTGACCGTGCCGTCCTCGGCGCAGGCGGCGTAGGCCGCGGTCAGGACGACCTCCATCGCCACGTAGGCGGGCCCGCCGTAGGCCTCGAACGAGCCGAAGATCGACTCGTAGAGGCGCACGATCTCGCGGCCGCGCGGCAGGGCCGAGGCGTCGGGCGCGTACGTCGAGACGTACGCTCCGGGGACCGCGAAGGCGCTCACGAAGAGGCTGTCCCCGGCCACGATCGTGGGGTACTTACCGGCCGCCGCGAGCTCGTCGGCCAGCCGCTTGGCGTCGAGCGGATCGAGCAGCGGCATCGCCAGCACGTTGACGGACTCGTCGACGCGCGTGATCACCTCGGAGTAGTCCTCCTGGCCCATGTCCACCACGACGACCTCGTGCGGGACGCCGCGCTCGTCGAGCCCGGCCGTGATGCCACGGGCGAGGCCCTGCGAGTACGCCTCCCCCTCGTTCGCGACCACGAGCACCTTCGAGGGCTGCAGCTCCTCCACGATGAAGCTCCCGAGGCGCGGCCCCTGCAGGGCGTCGGAGGCGACCACGCGGTAGAAGTTGCGCAGGCTGCCGTCCGTCAGCGTGGCGTTGGTCGCGGACGGCGAGACGTAGACCAGCCCGGCTCCGTCGAAGAGCGGACCCACCTCGCGGGTCACGCCGGAGGTCTTCGGCCCGACCACGCCGATCACGTCCTGGTCGGCGACGATCCGCTGCGCCGCCCTTCGACCCTGCTCGAGGTCGAAGTCGACGTTGTAGGGCTTCAGGGTGAACGAGGTGTCGTGCGTCTCGTTGAACTTGTCGATGGCGACTCGCGCCCAGTTCATCTGCACCGAGTCCGTCGCCCCGAAACCGCCGTACGGCGCCATCACCGCCACGTCGCCGGCGCACAGGTAGGGGTCGGCCACGACGGGCGCCGCGGACTCCGATACGGCCTCCTCCCCGCCGCCGAGGCCGCAGCCCGCAAGCGCGAGACCGAGGACGGCGAGCCCCAGCGTGGCGGCGCGCCTCACCAGAACACGACCGTGGCCACGATGCATCCGGCGAGCGTGACGACGCTCACGGACAGGAAGCCGATCCGCGCACGCGTCGACTCGAACAGCCCGGTCAGGCCGCCGGCGAGGAAGGCGATCGTCAGAAGCGCGGCCACGAACTCGAGGTTGTGCGCGGCCTCGAGCTCGTGCTCGGCCTGCACGAGCAGCGCCTCGGACGCCACGATCGCCGTCTCCGCCTCGATCACCGTGCCGGGCGCCGCCCAGGCCGGGTTGGCGGACACGAACGGCGACATCGGGCGATCGGCCTTCGGCTGCGCCGCCCACCAGTCGATCGCGGCGCGGGTCGTGGCGCTCATCATCCCGAGGATCGACATGGCTCGCTCGTCGTCGCCCTCGTCGACCGCGAGGCGGTAGTCGATGAAGAGGTCGCGCTCGCCGGTGCGGTTGCGCTCCGCCTCCTGGTTGAGGGCGTTGGCGTCGTTGACGGCCTGTGTGGACCGTGTCAGGTTCTCGAGGGCGTGGCCCTCCATGACGGTGCTCTTCCAGGCCGTCACGCCGGCCAGCACCGCGGCCACGCCGAGGACGACCGCCGTGGTGATCGACAGCCAGCGTGGACCGTGGAGAGCAGGCGCGTGGCCGCCGCCGTGGCCGCCGCCCGTCACCGCTCTCCGTCCTCTCCGTTCACCTCAGCACGATACCGCGCTCCGACGCGGGCGGCCGTCGTGTCCGGGTCAGTCGCCCAACTCGCGCCGTCGCCGCGCGACGAACTCATCGAGCTCGTCGCGTAGCGCGGCGTCGATCGGCGGCGGCTCGTAGTCGGCCAGCATGCGCTGCCAGATCGGCGTCGCGCGGCGCGCGGCGTCGAACGCGCCGTCCTTGGTCCAGCGCTGGAAGTTGTCGGTCGTCGCGAGCTCGGGGCGGTGGAAGCAGTCCCGGAAGCGCTCCATCGTGTGGGCGGCTCCGAGGAAGTGGCCACCGTGGCGGACCTCGTCGTGTGCGCCGAACGCGAGCGCGGCCTCGTCGATGTCGACCGGCGTGAACTCCCGGATCAGGGTGCGCAGCATGTCGAGGTCGAGGACGAGCTTCTCGAACGAGGCGACGAGCCCACCCTCCAGCCAGCCGCCACAGTGCAGCTGGATGTTGGCGCCGGCGAGGAACGCGGCCTGCATCGTGTTCATGCCCTCCCATGCGGCCTGCGCGTCCGGCAGCGGGCTCGAGGTGAGTGAGCCGCCACCGGCCCGCCACGGCAGTCGATAGCGGCGGGCGAGCTGGCCCGAGGCGAGCAGACCGAAGTGCGACTCCGGTCCGCCGAAGGCCGGCGAGCCGTTCTTGAGGTCCGTCGTCGACAGGAACGAGCCCAGCACGCACGGGCAGCCCGGGTTGACGGCCTGGATCAGGGCGATACCCGCCAGACCCTCGGCGAGCTGCTGGACGAGTGCGGCCGGCGTGCTGGCCGGCGCCATCGCGCCCATCAGGAGGAACGGCACGACGAAGACGGGCTGTCCGGCGCGGGCGTAGATCAGGAGCGCGTCGAGCATGCGCTCGTCGTAGACGAGCGGCGAGTTGACGTTGATGTTCACGTACGTGACCACCTCGCGGTCGATGCGGTCGCCGAACACGATCCGCGCCACGGCGAGCCCGTCCTCGACCGACGCCTTCGAGATCGCGTGCGTGCCCATCGCCTTGTCGGTCAGCACGACATTGGCACGCAGCACGTCGAGATGGCGCGAGTCGAGCGGCAGGTCGTTGGGCTCGCACGGCCACATGCCCGGCAGGTCGTACTCGGGGTTGACGTGCGCGAGCCGCATCAGGTCCTCGACGTCGCGGAGCTCGGCATCGCGGCGCTCGTCGCCGCGGCGCACGAAGGGCGCGCCCTGCACGATCGTGAACACGGAGTGCGCGCCGCCCAGCACGAAGGAGCGCTCGGGGTTGCGCGCGTGGAAGGCGAACTCGGACGGGGCCTTCGCGACCATCTCCAACACCCACGCGGGATCGAGGTGGACGACATCACCATCGATCCGCTGGCCGTGCTCGTGGAACACGCTCAGGGCCTCGGGGTGGTCGAAGCGGATGCCGATCTCGGACACCAGCCGCTGCCAGCCGCGCTCGAGCGTGTCGAGCCCGTCGGGCGTGACGGGCTCGAGGTACGGGTAGTGATGCGCCAGCACGGCGTCACCGTACCAGCGCCTAGGATCCTCACCGTGACCGAGCCGCAGCTGCCCCCCGAGGAGGTCGCACGCCTGCATCGGCGCGCCGACGAGCTGCTGCCCCTCGCCTCGCTGCTCGCCGACGGCGGCGAGCGCCCGGCGGCCTGGGCCGAGGCCCTGCATGCCCTCGCCGATCGGCTGGGCGGGTCCTACCCCTTCGCCGACCCGCAGTACCTCGGACAGATGCTGAAGCCGCCGCACCCCGTCGCGTGGTCGGCGTCGGCGATGGCGATGCTGCTGAACCCGAACAACCACGCCTTCGACGGCGGGCCGGCGACCGCGCATCTCGAGCGCGAGGCGGTCGACCAGATCGCGGGCATGCTCGGGCACGAGACGCACCTCTCGCACCTGACGGCCTCGGGCACGATCGCGAACCTCGAGGCGCTGTGGGTGGCACGCAGCCTGCACCCCGAGCGAGTGATCGTGTCGAGCGCGCAGGCGCACTACACGCACGCGCGCATCTCGGAGGTGGTCGGGGCGCGCCACGAGACGATCCCGGCGACCGCCGACGGCGCGATGGACGTGGCCGCCCTCGAGCGCCGACTGCAGGAGGGGCACGTCGGCACCGTCGTCGCGACGCTCGGCAGTACCGGCCTCGGCCGGCTCGACCCGCTGCATCGGATCGCGGACCTGTGCGAGCGCCACGGCGCGCGACTGCACGTCGACGCGGCCTACGGCGGCTTCTTCGCCCTGCTCGCCGACGGCCGCGCGCCCGGCGTCGACCCTGAGCCGTTCGCGGCGCTGGCCCGCGCCGACTCGATCGCGATCGACCCGCACAAGCACGGCCTGCAGCCGTACGGCTGCGGCTGCATCGTCTTCGCCGACCCCGGGGTGGGAGCGCTCTACCGCCACGACTCCCCCTACACGTACTTCACCTCCGAGGATCTCCATCCGGGTGAGATCTCCCTCGAGTGCTCCCGCTCCGGCGCCGCGGCCGCCGCGCTGTGGGCGACGCTGCAGGCGCTCCCGCTGACCCGCGCGGGCCTCGGCGCGGAGCTCGCGGGCGCGCGGCTGGCGGCACTCGATCTGGTCGCGGGACTGCGCGACCTCGACGGCTGGTCGCCCGTGCTCGACCCGGACCTCGACGTCGTCTGCTGGCATCCGGCGCTGCCGCGCGCGAGCGCAGTCGACACCGCATCGCGGCGGGCCTTCGGTCTCCTGGCCGAGCGGGGCTGGCACGTCGCGCTCCTGGAACTGGCCGCAGACGACCTCGGGCTCGAGCCGGACGTGCCCACCGTCGCCGTGCTGCGCTCCGCGCTGATGAAGCCGGAGCACCGCGACGTCGTCGGCGACCTCTGCGCGACGTTGGCGGAGATCCGCCCCCTGCTCGGGGACTAGATCCGACCCGATCGTCGTTGATCCGGGCGTGGGCATCGAGATCGGTCTCTACAACTTCGGCGACGCGATGGCGGACGCCCGCACGGGCGCGGAGACCGACCAGGGCACGCGCATCCGCAACCTGATCGAGGAGATCGAGGTCGCGGACGCGGTCGGCCTCGACGTCGTCGCGCTCGGCGAGCACCACCGCGCCGAGTTCGCGGTGTCGGCGCCGGCCACGGTGCTGGCGGCCGCCGCCACCCGCACCGAGCGGATCCGCCTGTCGAGCGGCGTCACGGTGCTCGGTTCGGAGGATCCCGTGCGGGTCTTCCAGCAGTTCGCGACGATCGACCAGATCTCGCGCGGGCGCGCCGAGATCATGGCGGGCCGCGGCTCCTTCACGGAGTCCTTCCCCCTGTTCGGGCAGCGCCTCGACCAGTACGACGAGATCTTCGCGGAGAAGCTCGATCTGCTCCTGACCCTGCGCGAGCAGAACCCCGTCACCTGGACGGGCGCGCACCGCCCGTCGATCGACGGGCGCGCGGTCTACCCCCGCCCGTACCAGGACGAGCTGCCGATCTGGCTCGCGGTCGGCGGCACCCCGCAGTCGGTGGTCCGCGCCGCGGGCCTCGGCCTGCCGCTCGCAATCGCGATCATCGGCGGCCAGTTCGCGCACTTCGAGCCGATGGCGCGGCTCTACCGCCAGGCCTGGGCCGAGTTCGGCCGCGATCCGGCCGACCTGCGCCTGTCGATCAACGCGCACGGATTCGTCGGCACCGACGGCCCAGCCGCCCGCGACCTCGTCTTCCCCACCTACACGGCGATGATGAACCAGATCGGCCGTGAGCGCGGCTGGGCCCCGCGCGGCCGCGACGCCTACGACTTCGAGTGCGAACCCGATGGCTGCCTGCTGATCGGCGATCCCGACGAGGTCGCGGCCAAGCTGCTCGCCTACCACGCGGTGTTCGGCAACACGCGCTTCCTGCTCAAGCTCAGCGCGGCCCCCTCCGAGCACGAGGCGACCTTGCGGGCGATCGAACTGCTCGGCACGGAGGTCGCCCCGCGCGTCCGCGCCGAGGTGGCGCGCCGCGAGGCGACCGCCGCCGCGTCCGCCTGAGCGATCCCCCGTCGCGCCCTAGGCGCCGGTGCCGTGCGCGCGCCAGCCGACCAGGTGGCGTCCGAGCAGGGGCGACGCGCTGGCGGCGAGCCAGGCCGCCTCGATCTCGGCGTGCTCCGGGTCGATCCCGAGCACGTCCTGCATGATCGCCAGCGCGGCGCGCCGGCGCGAGCTGAGGACGAGCGCCGCGCTCGTGCCGGCGGGCGTCAGCCGCACGGCCTCGTCCTCGACGAGGCCGAGGGTGCGCAGCCGCCGCAGCATCTCGAGCGCCGTCGGCGCCGACACCTTGAGGTGCCGGGCGAGGCTCGCCTGGGACGGGTCGCCGCCGGACTCCCGCTGCATGTCGAGGAGCGCCATCAGGTAGCGCGCCTCGCCCGTGGTGACGTCCGCGCAGGAGCGCTCCGCCTCGGTCTCCTCCGCGGTCACCGGTTCGGCCATGGGGGTAGCGTAGAGCGGTCCGCTCCGCCGCGCCGCGACCTCACCGCTCGCGGATCGTGAAGTACTTCCGCACGGTCCCGTCCTGGTGCCAGACGAGGGGCGTGCCGCGCTCGATCGCGAAGGCCTCGCCGGGGCCGTAGGCGTCCTCCGTGCCGTCCGGGTAGCGCAGGACGACGGTACCGGACAGGATCACGCAGATCTCGTCGACGGGATAGCCGGCGGCACCCGAATCCCACGTGACCGCCTCGGACTCCCAGACGCCGGCGGTCAGGCCGTCGCCGGGGGCGAACCCGGTCGCGGTGCGCGCCAGCGCGCCGTCCTCGAGGACCGCCTCCACCCCGTCGAGGTCGCCCTCGCTGATCCGCGCCGCGCGTTCCGCCATCAGGAGCTGATCATCGCGCATCGCGGGCGCCGACGCCAGCCCGATTGGTAGCCTCCCGTGCGTGGAGCAGGCGGACGCGGTGCGGATCCTCGTCGTGCAGAACGACATCGACAAGGGCGCAGGGCGGATCGGC
>JBMTER010000006.1:0-22343 GCA_049433345.1 Gaiellales bacterium
GCGCGGCGATCGCCCGCCGCCTGGCCGATTCCCATCAGGGCCGTGCCGGAGTCGCGCATGACGGTGCGGATGTCGGCGAAGTCGAGGTTGATCAGCCCCGGGATCGTGATCAGGTCGGTGATGCCCTGCACGCCCTGGCGCAGCACGTCGTCGGCCATCTGGAAGGCGTCCACGATCGACGTGCGGCGCTCGACGAGGTTGAGCAGACGGTCGTTCGGGATCACGACGATCGTGTCGACGTTCGCCGCGAGCTCCTCGATGCCGCGATCGGCCTGCTCGGAGCGGCGCCGTCCCTCGAAGCCGAACGGCCGCGTGACGATGCCGACGGTCAGGGCGCCCATCTCCTTCGCGGCCTCGGCGATCACGGGTGCGGCGCCGGTGCCCGTGCCGCCGCCCTCGCCCGCAGTCACGAAGACCATGTCGGCGCCGCGCAGCGCCTCCTTGATCTCCTCCTTCGACTCGATCGCCGCCTCGCGGCCGACATCGGGGTTCGCGCCGGCGCCGAGCCCACGCGTGATCTTCGCGCCGAGCTGGATCTTCACGTCGGCGTCGGTCATCAGGAGCGCCTGCGCGTCCGTGTTGGCGGCGATGAACTCCACGCCGCGCAGACCCGCGTCGACCATGCGGTTGACGGCGTTCGTCCCGCCGCCGCCGACGCCGACGACCTTGATCACCGCCAGATACGCGCCACTACCGTCGCGAGCCGCCATGTCGTCTCCGCTCCAGATCTCGAGGTCTAGGTCAGGTTGAGGTCTTGGTCCTGAAATGCGAAAGGCCCATCGCCGTGGGGCGAGAGCCGTGACAAGTGTACAGAAGACGCCGGATCCACGTCAACGGCAAAGCCTCAAGCCCGCCCTGATCCGCTCGCCGTCGGAGTCTCAAGGGGCAACTGAGATCACCCGAAGACCGTCCGGATGCTCTCGGCAGGGGCGGCGCCCGCCACCCAGTCGCCGAGATCACCCACGGGAGGCAGCGCGCCGGGATTGAGTGCCGGCGCGTTCACGGTCAGCGGATCGCCGGAGGCGGTCCGCAGTACCGGCGCCGTCGGCACCGTCACGTCGATGTAGGCGAAGGAGCCGTCCGCCCGACGCATGACCGCCCGCGCGACCTTGACCTTGACCGGGAGATCGCGACCGTCGCCGAAGCGCACCTCGCCCCCGCCGCGCAGGCTCGCGACGATCCCGTCCTCGCCGAACCCGATGGCTCGGACCCTGACCGCCCGCGTCGGCACCGCCGCGAGCGCGAGCTGATCGAGCACCCCGGGGGCCGTCACCCGACCGCCGGACCCCGGGATGTCGGACGGCGCGGCGCTGACGATCGGGAGCTGCGGGCGACCGGTCAGGCGTCCGAGGACCCGCCCGGAGGCGGCGATGACGACCAGGCCCTTCCCCGTCGGCGCCAGGGCGACGGGGCGCTCGCGGGTGACGCGGATGCGGAGGGTACCCGGAAACGCGCGATCCACCTCGGCCGTGCGGATGGTCGGCAGCGCGGCGACAGCAGCTGCGACGTGCGCGGGGTCGACGGTCAGCAGGCTCCCCGAACCGACGGTGGCCAGGGCGGCGCTGCGGACGTCGGCCGCGGCGTCGCCCTTGGCGCCCACGACCTGCACCTGGCCCACACCGAAGGCGCCGACCCGATCGAGGGCCATCAGCCCCAGCAGCGCCAGTCCGACGAGGGCCATGCCCGCGACGAGGGCGAGCGGCGCCAGTGCCGCCGTCCGCAGTCCCCCTCCGCGCATGCGCTCCCGCATGCTCCTCTCTACGGCACGGGCCTGCGCTTTCCTCTCGATCAGGTAACGATCGCCGTCAGTGCGAGCCCGAAGACGGCGCCGACCGGAATGGCGACCACGAGCAGGAGGCCGACCCCCACTCCGGCGCCCGTGCGTTCGGCGTGCCCGCGAGCCCAGCGCACGACCAGCCCGACCGCGAGAGCGGCGAGCACCGGCGCGGCGACGAGCCACAGCCAGTCGACGCCCGTGGCGGGCGCGAACGCGAGCCGCAGGCAACGGACCGCGCCGATCACCGCCAGGAACGGCAGGCACCACAACACCCCGGCGGCGGGCCAGTGCGGCGGCCGCGAGAAGAGGTAGGCCGCGATCAGCCCTGGCATGGCGGAAATCGCGATGTACGTCCAGGGCCCGACCGTGGGACAGGAGGCTGCGCGCTCGACGCCGTAGTCGGCCGCGCAGTAGCCGGCGATGCCGGCCGCATCCCCGATGGCGGTCACGGCCATCATGGTGCCCGCGCTGACGAGCACGGCGAGCAGCACCGCGAGCTTCGGCCTGCCGGTTTCCAGACCCCGATCCAGCACCCCGAGATCGTGTCACGCGCGGCGGTCGCCGGTTCCGGAGGGGTGCCGACTCGACGGCCCCGACGCGCCCGACCGGCGGAAGCACGGCCACGAACCGCTCCGCTCCGTGGCGGATTCGGAGAGCGCGAGAGCCCGGTCGTCGCGCACGATCCCACGGCCCCGACCGCTGCCTGGGTGTCCGCCGCCCCGAGGGCCGTCTCGCCTACGCTTGCGTGGTGCCCATCTTCGAGCGCTCCATCGAGATCGCCGCGCCCGTGGAGGCGGTGTTCGCCTTCCACCTCGACACGCGCAACGTCCCGCGCATCACGCCGCCCACCCAGGAGGTGCTCGACATCGAGGGCGAGTTCCCCCTGGTGGTCGGGGCGATCGTCGACATGCGGATCCGCCAGGCACCCATCCCGACGGCACAGCCGTGGCGGATCATGGTCACCGCGATCGAGGCCCCGCACCTGATCCGAGACGAGGTGGTCGACAACGCCACGTTCTCCCGCTTCGTGCACACCCATCGCTTCGACCCCGGGCCCGGGGACGGCACCATCCTCACGGACCACATCGACTGGGACATGCCCTCGAGGGTGCTGGTCGGCATGGCCAAGGGCATCATCGACAAGACCTTCGGACTGCGGCAGGAGCGCACGCAGGCGCTGTTCGCATCTGGCGGGGCCTGAGCCGGGGGCTCGCCCTGTGGTTCGCTAGCATCGGCGTATCCCGCCGAAGGAGGAGCCCATGGGCGTCGTCCCCGCTCGCGTCACGTCGGTCACCCTGGCGACGCGTGACTTCCCCGCCGCCGTCCGCTTCTACGAGGACGTGTTCGGCTTCCCGAAGCTGAGCGAGAACGACATCCTCGCGCGATTCCGCGTCGAGGACCTCTACATCGACCTGATCAGGGCCGAGGTGCTGGAGGCCGAGACCGGCGTCGCCAGCTTCCCCGCGATGCCCGGGCCGATAACCCTCGCGATCGCCTTCGCGGAACCCGGCGACGTCGACGCCTGCCAGGCCCGCGCCGAGGCCGCGGGGGTGCGCGTGCTCGCTCCGGCGGAGGACAAGCCATCGGGCCCCCGCATCCTGTTCCTCTGCGACCCGGACGGCCACATATGGGAGATCGGCCACTTCCCGCCGGAGACCTGGGAGGCCGACTCGGCCTGATCCGGAGAGCGGGCGATGGGTCTCGAACCCACGACCTACAGCTTGGGAAGCTGTCGCTCTACCAACTGAGCTACGCCCGCGACGGGATGAGCATAGCGCGACCCCGCCGCACCGGCTCAGCGGACGAAGCGGATCGACACGACGCCCAGCGCGTCGTTCTCGACCACGACCTCGGCCGGCTCCTCGATCCAGACCGTGGCGACGAGGCTGCCGAGGGTCGCGACCTCGCCGGCCCGCAGGGGTCGTCCCCGTGCCTCGAGGTGCGCCGCGAGCCACGCGAGCGCCTCGAGCGGGTGGCCGAGGATGTCGGCGCCGCGCCCCGCGCCGACCGGTGTGCCGGCGATCGTCATCGTCGCCGAGAACGCGTCCGCCGAGCGGGCGTCGAGGCCCTCGATCTCGCGCCCGAGCACCAGTCCCGCCCCGAAGAAGTCGTCGGCGATCAGGGAAGGGGCGTCGAGGGTCGGGTAGTCCTCGTAGCGGTCCTCCACGATCTCGATCGACGCCATCCACGCGCCGACGGCGTCGGCCACGCGCCCGGGATGCGCGGCATCGGCCCCGGAGAGGTCGCGTCCGAGGCGCACCGCGATCTCGCACTCGACCCCGAGGCGCGTGCTCGGGGGCAGCGGGCGCGTCGCACCGGAGGGCACCAACGTGGCGGCGAGGACGCCGCCGGCCGACGGGTTGCGGATCCCGAGGTAGTCCTGCATCACGGCCGTCGTGCAGCCGATCTTGTGCCCGCCCTGCGGGCCGCATCCGCTCTCCTCGAGGAGCCGGTGCAGGGCCTCCTGCACCGCATAGCCATCCGCCTCGTCCGCCGGTTGAAGCTCGGCGGGGAAGCCGCCGAAGCGGGTTCCCGCCAGGCGATGCCCGGCGAGCAGCTGCGCTGCCCGGTCGGTCGCGGCCGCATCCACGCGCGCAGCGTAGCGGCCGCTCCCGACCGGACGAGCGGCTAGTAGCGGTAGCTGCCGGCCTTGTAGGGTCCCTCGACCGGGACGCCGATGTAGGCGGCCTGGTCGGCGCGCAGTTCGGTCAGCGTGCCGCCGAGGGCGCCGACGTGCAGCCGGGCGACCTTCTCGTCGAGGTGCTTCGGCAGGACGTGCACGCCGAGGGCGTAGGCGTCGGTGTTGCCGTACAGCTCGATCTGCGCGATGACCTGGTTCGTGAAGGAGGCGCTCATCACGAAGCTCGGATGGCCCGTCGCGTTGCCGAGGTTGAGCAGTCGCCCCTCCGACAGGACGATGATCGCCTTGCCGTCGGGGAAGACCCACTGGTCGACCTGCGGCTTGACGTTGACCCGCTCGATGCCCGGGTAGGCGGCGAGGCCGGCCATGTCGATCTCGTTGTCGAAGTGACCGATGTTGCCGAGTACGGCGTTGTGCTTCATCGCAGCCATGTGCTCGACCGTGACGATGTCGCGGTTGCCGGTCGCCGTGATGACGAGGTCGGCGTCGGCGATCACGTCGTCGAGCGTGACGACCTCGTAGCCCTCCATCAGCGCCTGCAGGGCGCAGATCGGATCGATCTCCGTCACGGCGACGCGTGCGCCCATGGCACGCAGCGACTCCGCGGAGCCCTTCCCCACGTCGCCGAAGCCGCAGACGACGGCCGTCTTGCCGGCGAGCATCAGGTCGATGCCGCGGTTGATGCCGTCGACGAGCGAGTGGCGGCAGCCGTAGAGGTTGTCGAACTTGCTCTTGGTGACGGAGTCGTTGACGTTGATCGCCGGGAACAGCAGGCGCCCGTCATCCGCCATCTGGCCGAGGCGCAGGACGCCCGTGGTGGTCTCCTCCGTGACGCCCTTGATGCCCTCGCTGACCTGCGTCCACTTGCCCGGCGCCTCCTCCAGGGAGCGCTGCAGGAGCGCGAGGAAGACCTGGAACTCCTCCGATTCGGCGTCGGCCGGATTGGGGACGGCGCCGGCGAGCTCGAACTCGCGGCCCTTGTGGACCAGCATCGTGGCGTCACCGCCGTCGTCGAGGATCATGTTCGGGCCGCTCTCGGGCCACGTCAGCGCGGCCTCGGTGCACCACCAGTACTCCTCGAGGGTCTCGCCCTTCCACGCGAACACCGGCACGCCGCGAGGCGCATCGGACGTCCCCTCCGGCCCGACGACGACCGCCGCGGCGGCGTGATCCTGGGTCGAGAAGATGTTGCAGCTCGCCCAGCGCACCTCGGCGCCGAGCGCGACGAGCGTCTCGATCAGGACGGCCGTCTGGATCGTCATGTGCAGCGAGCCCGTGATGCGGGCGCCCGCCAGCGGCTGCCTGGCACCGTACTCCGCGCGCAGGGCCATCAGGCCGGGCATCTCGTGCTCGGCGATCTGGATCTCCTTGCGGCCCCAATCGGCCAGCGCGAGGTCGGCGACCTTGTAGTCGTCCTGGGTCAGGGTCGAGGCGGCGGTGCTGCTCATGTCGCTCCTTTAGTCCGGGGCAGATTATCATTCGCACCGCGGTGGCGCGCAGCCGACGACCGGCGCGAGGCGCTCAGGCGGCGCGGTCGAGCACGAGCACGAGGTGCTCGAGGGCGACGAAACGCCCGTCCACGTGGGCGCCGAAGGGATCGACCTCGCGCCGCACGAAGCCGAGACGCCCGTACAGGCTCCACGATGGATCCTCGTTCTCCACCACCTCGAGGTAGACGGCACGCACGTCGCGCTCCGCAGCCCAGTCCAGCGCGCCCTGAACCAGCCGACGTCCGACGCCGCGACCGCGGTGCGCCGGATCGAGCCACACCCCCCACAGCGTCGCCCGATGACGGCGGCGCTGGCCGATCTCGCGGGCGATGCCGGCCATGCCCACCGGCCGTCCCCCGTCGAGCGCGAGCAGGATCAGCTGGTCCCCCTCCCCCGTGCTCGCCGCGGCCCGCGCCTCCCAGACGTCATCGCCATCGGCGGCGACCTCGTCGCGGGTCTCGAGGAAGGCGCCCGGACTCGCGGTCAGGGCCGCCAGGCGGACCTCGCGCAGCAGCAGCCCCTCCGCTCGATGGATCGGCCGCACCTCGATCACGACCGCAACCCCTCGATCGCAGCCAGCGGCAGCCCGGCGAGGAGGTGCAGCATGGACCCTCCCCCGGTGCTCAGGTAGTCGACCTCCCGGGCGAGGCCGAGGCCGCGCAGCGCGGACCCGGTATCACCGCCGCCGACCACCGTCGTGCCGCTGGCCTTCGCGATCGCGGTCGCCACGGCGCGCGTCCCCTCCGCGAACGGCTCCATCTCGAAGGCACCCGGCGGCCCATCCCAGATGACGGTGGAGGCCGCCGCGATCCGCTCGCCGAAGACCGCCCGCGTCTCGGGCCCGATGTCGAGGGCGATCGCCCCGTCCGGGACCGAGCGTGCCGCCTCGACGCGGATCCGCGCATCCGTCGTGAGCCCGTCCGTCGCGATCACGTCCGTCGGCAGCACGAGCTCGCAGCCCGTGCGCGACGCCGCCTCGACGACGTCCCGCGCCGCCTGCACGGCGTCACGATCGACGATCGACGCCCCGAGTCGAGCGTCCCCCGTCGCCGCGAGCAGGGCGTGCGCGACCGCCCCCCCGACGACGATCGCCTGAGCCCGCTCCGCCAGGCGCGCCAGCGCCGGCAACTTGTCCGCGGCCTTCACCCCGCCGACGACGACCACCGCCCCGTCGAGCGCGCCGCTCGCGCGCAGATCCTCGAGTGCCGCGACCTCGTGCTGGACGAGGAGCCCAGCGTGGCTCGGCAGGTGCCGTGCGACGCCGACGGTCGAGGCCTCACTCCGATGCGCGGCGCCGAAGGCGTCGAACACGAAGGCGCGCCCGGGGACGGCGAGCCGAGCTGCGAGCACGTCGTCGTCCTCGACCTCACCGGCCTCGAAGCGCACGTTCTCCAGCAGCACCACATCACCCGGACGGAGATTGAGAATCGCGGCGTGGGCCAGCGGACCGATGACATCCGGAGCGTGCGCCACGAGCACGCCCAGCGTGCGGGAGAGGCGCTCGGCGATCGGGAGCAGCGTCGCTCCCGGCACCCTCCGCCCCCCCGGCCGGCCGCGGTGGGCCAGCACGATCACGTAGGCGCCGCCGTCGGAGAGCGCCCTCACGGTCGCGGCGGCGGCGAGGATCCGCGCATCGTCGATGATCGCGCCGTCCTCGTCGATCGGGACGTTGAGGTCGGCCCGCACGATCACGGGGAGCTTCTCGAGGTCGCCGAGGTCGGCGATGCCGCGCAGGGCACTCATCCGGCGAACCCGACGAGGTCCGCGGTCGGGCGGCGATCGGCACGGCGGCGACGAGGCGTCACGCCCGGGATCCTAGGCGCGACCCGGCGGCGGAGACCCCGGTTCCCCGGCCGGTACGATCGCCCGTACCACGATCTGGAGGCGACCATGGCCCAGGCCATCATCAACCCGCAGGACGGCCCGCCGCACGGCGGCCCCTACAGCCACGGCATCCGCGTCGGGGACATGGTGTTCACCGCCGGACAGGGGCCGTTCAACGCCGCCGGCGAGCTGGTGGGCGACGACGTCGCGGCGCAGACCGAGGTCGTGCTCGACAACATCGAGCGCATCCTGCGGGAGGCCGGGTCCGGGCTCGGCGACGTGGTCCGCGTGACCGCGCACCTGCAGGACCTGCAGCGCGACTTCGCCGCCTACAACGAGGTGTACGCCCGCCGCTTCGGCGATCACCGGCCCTGTCGCACGACCGTCGGCTCCACCCTCGGCGGCTTCCTGGTCGAGATCGACGTGATCGCGATCGCGGGAAGCGCCGGCTAGGCCGTCCGCACGTCGAGCCGGATCAGCCCGTGCTCGATCGCGCGGGCCGCGGCGCCGGTGCGGCTGTCGACCCCCAACTTGCGCAGGACGTGCTCCACATGCGTCGCCACCGTGCGCGGCGCGATCCCGAGGCGCGCCGCGACCTCGCGGTTGCAGGCCCCCTCGCTGATGTGCCGCAGCACGATGGTCTCGCGCTCGGTCAGCCCAAATGGCTGCCCCACGTGGCGCAGGCTGATCAGGGCGACGGGCAGGTCGGCGAGGCGCGAGGACCGCGTCTGCATCATCTGCACCTGGACGAGCGCGCCATCCTGGTCCTGGACGAGGCCGCGGGTGGCCAGGAGCGGTCGCGCGTGCAGGCTGGCTGCGAGGTCCACGACGAGGGACCGATCGACAACCGGTGGACGCCCCTCCTCCTCGGACGCGTCGCGGGCCATCACCGCCCCGTCGGCTCGCACGACGAAGCGACGCGAGCTGCGCTCCTCATCGAGCCACGCGGCCACGTCCGCGAGGGGGTCGACCATCGCGCCGAGGACCCCCGCGAGCAGCTCCATGTAATCGCGCACGTCATCGGTCAGGACCGATTCGTCGACGGTGCTCGTGTTGAGCAGGCCGACGTAGCGGCCGTCCGGCGCGTACAGCGGCGTCGTCATGCCGTCGCCGTACCCCTCGGGGCCCCAGTACTCGACGTACGAGTAGGTCTCGCGGTAGTCGTAGTCGGTGTCGCGCATCCGCAGCGGACGCCGATCGGCGATCAGGGCCGTCACGGAGGGGTCGCGCTCCGGGTAATCGGAGTCCACGTACTCGACCACGCGCGCGCTGTAGCCGAGGTTGAGCAGCGTACGGTGACCGTCGTCCGCGAAGGGGTCGCGCAGCGTCAACTGCAGCGCCTCGTAGGGCAGCACCTCGTGCAGCGCCTCCGCGACCTCCGCGGCCACCTCGTCGCGCGGACGCACGCTGCCCGCCGCCGCACCCGCAAGCGCGAGCACGCGCTCCTTGGCTCGCCGCCGCGGCACGATCAGCCCTCCATGCCCGCCATGATCGTCACAGCGTTCGCTCCCGCGGAATCCGGTAGTCGTCGAACCACGGCCGCACGCGCTCGTACGCGGCGCTCGCGGCGATCACCGTGCCGTCGTCCTTCATCGGGCCGATCAACTGCATCCCGACCGGCAGGCCGTCGGCGAGTCCGGCCGGGATCGACGCCGACGGGTGCCCCGTGAAGTTGGTCGGGAAGGTCAGGCAGAAGCCGATGCTCGGGTCGATCTCGATCCCCGCGACCTCGCTCGGCCCCATCGTGTCCCCGTCGTCGGCGTTGAGCGGCGGCATCGCCGACAGGGTCGGGGAGACCAGCAGGTCGTGATGCTCGAACACGGCCTGCAGGGCCTCGAAGATGCGGGTGCGCAGGACGTCGTCGCGCTCGAGGTCGGCGAGGGTCGCGCCGCGGGTGCGCTCCACCCAGCTCTTGTAGACCGGCGGCAGATCGTCCGTCGCCATCAGGTCGAGACCGAAGCCCTTCAATCCCTCGAGGCCGGCGATGTTGAGCGGCATGATCATCCGGCACCACAGGTGCGCCAGCTCCAGCTGGTCGATGTCGAGGCCCAGCTCGACCTCCTCGACCACGGCGCCGGCCGCCTCGAAGGCCCGCACGGCCTCGCCGACGGTCGCCGCCACGCGGGGATCGATCGGGTACACGTCGAGGGCCGGGCTGTAGGCGATCCGCATGCCCTCCACGGGGCGATCGAGCGCACCGAGGAAATCGACCTCGTCGCGCAGGCTGTAGGGGTCGCGGGCGTCGTAGCCCTGCAGTGCCGTCATCACGAGCGCTGCGTCCGCCACCGTGCGGGTGATCGGTCCCTCCGCGATCGTCGGCTGCGTGCCCGAGAAGGCGTTCGGGCGCATGACGAGCGGCACGCGACCGAAGGAGCCCTTGTAGCCGTAGGTGCCGGTCCAGCTGGCCGGAATGCGGATCGAGCCGCCGCCGTCGGTGCCCTCGGCGAACGGGACGATGCCGTCCGCCACGCAGGCCGCGCTGCCGCCCGACGAGCCGCCCGGGTTGCGCGTCGTGTCGAACGGGTTGCAGGTGGCCCCGAACAGGGGGTTGTCCGTGATGCCGCGGTAGCCCATCACGGGGCTGTTGGTCTTGCCCACGATGATGCCGCCGGCGGCCTCGACGCGCTCGGCCCATGGGCAGTAGGCGTCGATCACGTTGTCCTTCAGCGAGCGGATGCCGCCGAAGGTGGACTTCCACCCCGGCTTGTAGTCGAACAGGTCCTTCATCAGGGTGGGCACCCCGTGCAGCGGCCCGAGCGCGTCGCCGCGGCGCACCGCCGCCTCGGCCTCCCGGGCGCGCTCGCGCGCGTCGTCGTAGCCCTTGAAGATGACCGCGTTGAGCGTCGGGTTGCGGGCCTCGATCAGCTCGATCGCGCACTCCACCGTCTCGACCGGCGAGACGGTCCCCTCGCGGACGAGGCTCGCGATGGTGGTCGCGTCGACGTAGGCGAACTCCTCGGCGTTCATCGGGTCATGCTCCCTTCGTGCCGACGGTCGGGGACCGACGGCATCAGGCCACCCCGCACCAATCCATGGCGGCGATGGCGAACGTCTTGCAGCTGGTCACGACCTCATCGATCAGCACGTACTCGTCGTCGGCGTGGGCCACGCGCAGATCGCCCGGCCCGTACGAGATCGCGGGCACCCCGCCGAGCGTCAGCCACGTGCAGTCCTCGACGGCCGCGAAACCGACGACGTCGGGCGGCCCCGCGAAGCGGGTGCCGACGGCCGCCTGCTCGTGGGCCGCGACGGTCGCAGCGGTGATCTCGCCGGCCTCGGGGACGTTCGCCGGCCAGTGCAGCTTCCACTCGACGACCGGCGGATGCTCTCGGAGCCACGCGTCGAGCTGGGCGGCGCGATGGATGTGCTCCTCGATCTCGCGCTTGACCTGTTCGGGATCGTCGTCGGGCGAATACCAGACGCAGTACTCGATCGTCATGAACTCGCTCAGGAAGAACGGCACCATCACGCCGTGCGGGCCGCCCTGGACCACGCCGGGGTGGATCGAGAAGTGACCGGGTCGAAACAGCGGGTGCTGCTTGGTGAGGCCCCACTCCTCCTCGAGCTGGCGCAGCGCGTTGAACAGGAGGATCCCCTTGTCGACGGCGTTCACGCCGACGGCGGCGCCGTCGCCTCCGGCACGGATCGAATTGCCGCGCATGGATGAGTGGGTCGCCTTGCCGACGGCCGTGACCGAGAACCACAGGAGACCCGGCGAGATCGGGACGACGGCGAGTGGCGACGGCGGCGAACTCGGCTCGGACACGATCGCCGCGTCAGCCGTGTAGCCGCGCTTGACCGTCGCGGTGACACCGCACTCGTGGTCCATGACCTCCTCGCCGACCACGGCCTCCAGGATCAGATCGCCCTTGAGGCCGATGCCGCACTCGCGCAGGGCGCGGGCCGCGAAGGTCTGCGCGATGATGCCCGACTTCATGTCGGTGGCTCCTCGCCCCCACACGCGGTCGCCGTCGATCTTGCCGCTGAACGGGTCGCCACCTGCCCAGTTGGCCGGATCGCCCACCGGCACCACGTCGACGTGCCCGTTGTAGATCAGCGAGCGGCCGCCGCCCGCGCCCTTGATGACGCCGACGGCGTTCTCACGGCCCGGCTCGATCGCGAACAGGTCGACCTCCGCACCGAGCGCCTCGTAGTGGCGGGCGAACACCTTGCTGACCTCGCCCTCGCCGCCGACGACCTCGTCGTAGACCTGGCCGGGGTACTTCGGATTGACGCTGGGGATCCGCACGACCTCGCTGAGGGCGTCGATCATCTCGTTCGCGAAGCCGTCGATGGCCCTGCCGACCTGATTGGCGAGTTCCTGGTCCGCCATCGTCTCCTCCTTGCCGTGATTCCCCGCGCCCGCGGGTCGCTAGACCGTCCCCGGTCGCGATCCGGGGGGCATGTGCGACTCCTGGTCGATCGCGCCCACGTCCTCCGGCGGGTCGGCCCCCGGGCCGGAACCGCGCGCGGGGACCCCGCGGCGGCGACGCAGCTGGTCGGGGATCGCCACCAGCCCATCGCGGGCGATCAGGGTGACGACCAGCAGCAGGAGGCCGATGAAGACGTAGCGCGCCTCCGGGGGATCGACGTCGACGAAGCGGCGATCGACGTACGTCAGCAGCATGGTGCCGATGAGGATGCCACGCGGCGTGTTGATACCGCCGATCATCACCATCGCGAACAGGAGCAGCACGGTCGAGAAGTTGAAGAAGCTCGGCGAGATCGACTTGTAGTAGGCGATGTAGAAGCCGCCCGCCCCGCCGAGGACCGCCGACGAGATCAGGAACACCCACAGTCGCGCGCGCACCACGTCGGTGCCCAGCACCTCGGCCACGGGCTCGCTCTCCCGCGCGGTGCGCAGGAGCAGTCCGAGACGGCCGTAGTTGACCCGGTTGTAGATCAAGAGCGCCAACGCGGCCAGACCGAGCGCGGCGAAGTACGCGATCTGCGACCCGCGCAGGCTGCCGGCGAGATCCGCCGGCACGAAGCTGGAGGCGCCGAACAGGCCCTGCGCGCCGCCGAAGTTGCACTTGTCCTGACCGAAGAAGGCGCGTGCAAGCTCGACCAGGCCGATCGTGAGGAGCGCGAAGTAGATGCCGCGCAGCCGGATCGCCGGCAGCGAGATCACGAACCCGACGATGACGCCGACCACCACCGCGACGGGGATCGCCACCCACCACTGCACGACGGGCAGGCCGAGCAGCCGCCCCCCGCCCTCGGCGCAGGCGAGCGCGCCGGAGGCGCCGACGTCGACCGACAGGTAGGCCGCGACGTAGGCGCTGATGCCGGCGACGGCGATCGTCGCGAAGCTCTGCAGGCCCGCGGTCCCGAGCACGAGGCCCCACATCGTGTTCCACGTCAGGTAGACCAGCATCGCCACCATCACCGTCAGGAAGTAGGGCGTGCCGGTGATGAGGGGGATCGCCAGGGCGATGACGATGCACATGATCCAGAACACCCACGACGAGCGGTCGCGCCCGGTCGCCGACGTGCCACCGCCCTGCCGCCAGGAGATGCTCCACGAGAGCAGCAGCAGGAAGACCGTCATCGAGCCCAGGACGGAGAGGGTGCCGAACACGAACGGCACGGCCAGCGCGACGAGGAACAGGACGGCGAGGACGCCGTAGTGGATGAGGTCCTCGCGACGCCTAGGCACGCGTGGTCTCCAGGACGCCGGCGATGCCGCGGGGCCGGATGATCAGCACGATGGCGATCAGCAGGAAGAGCGTTATCAGCACCCATGCGCCGCCGAGGTACTGCAGCGTCAGCGCCTCGCAGAAGGCCACGAGGAAGGCCGCGATGACGGCCCCCCGCAGCGACCCCAGGCCGCCGAGCAGGGCGACGATCAGGCCCTTGATCAGCGGCACGTAGCCGGAGTTCGGCTCGACGAAGAAGGTCTGCCCGAGCAGGACGGCCGCGAGGCCGATGAAGGCGCCCGACACGCCGAGGATCGCGAAGGCCGTGGTGCGGCGGTTGATGCCGACCAGCGCCGCCCCCTCGACGCTCTGGGTGAGGGCGCGCACGCCGAGCCCGATCCTCGAGTAGCCGATGTACAGCAGCATGATCGTCACCACGACCGCCGTCGAGATCACCGTTCCCGTCACGGACGGCTGCACGAGGGTGCCGCCGAGCCGGAAGTCGCTGATGAACGCGAACAGGGCGTCGAACTGCTTGTACTGCGGTCCGAAACCCCAGAGGTAGAGATTGGTGCCGATGAAGCTGAGCGCGAGCGTCGCCGTCAGCGTCCGCAACTCCCAGTTGGGCTTGCCGTCGAGCGGCAGGAACACCGTCAGACACACGAGCGCGCCGATCGCGGCGCCCGTGATGATGCCGCCGATCAGGACGACGACCACGTTCGACGAGATGTTCGTCGACACGAGCCACGCGCCGTAGGCCGCACCCGCGTACATGGCGCCCGTCGACAGATTGAGGAATCCGAGCCCGGACCACGTCAGCGAGATGCCGAGCGCCACGAGGGCGTAGATCGCGGTCAGGTTGACCGTGGTGACGATGACGCCGGTCATCAGTGTCCTCCGTCCCCGCCGGTGTCCGGCGTCAGCTCCCCGCCGTGCATGCGCAGCGCGCGGTCGATCCTACCGTCGATGAGGGCACGGTTCTGCTCCGCGATCAGCAGGGCGCCTCCCTGCAGGTCGAGCGTGAGCAGGGTGTCGCAGATGCCCTTGGCGATGCCGGGTCCGAGTCCGAGCGAGGGCTCGTCGACGAGGTAGATGCGGGCCTCGCTCATCAGTCCGCGGCCGATCGAGCACATGCGACGCTCCCCGCCGGACAGCGTGCCGACGACCTGCGACAGGCGCTCGCCGAGCCGCGGGAAGATCTCGCACACGTAGTCGCGGCGCTCCTTGCGGCGCTTCCACGAGCCGCCCGGGTAGGCCCCGGCGTCGAGGTTGTCCCTGACCGAGAGGCCCGGGAAGAGGGCGTCGCCCTGCGGCATCAGCACGACGCCGCGTCGCGCCAGGGCGTGCGTGGTCGCGTGGGTGATCGACTCGCCGTTGAGATGGATCTCGCCCTGCTTCCAGTCGACCAGGTCGACGATCGAGCGCAGCAGCGTGGTCTTGCCGTGGCCGTTCAGCCCGAGGATGCCGACGCGCTCACCCGCACCGACGGTCAGGTCGATGCCGTGCAGGACGCGCAGCGGACCGTAGCCGGCCTCGAGGCCGCGGATCTCGAGGACGGCGCTCACGCGCTCGCCCCCGCCGGAGCCTCGAAGTACGCGGCGCGCACCTTCGGATCGTTGAACACCTCGGTCGGCGAGCCGAGCGCGATCTCCTCTCCGGCGTCGAGCACCAGCACGCGCTTCGCGAGCGCCTCAAGGATCTCGAGACGGTGCTCGACCACGCAGACGGCCATCCCCGTCTCGTCGACGAGGCGCCGGATCACGCCCTCGATCTCGCTGATCTCGTCGGCCAGGAGGCCCGAGCACGGCTCGTCGAGCAGCAGCACCTTGGGGCCGTGCAGCAGCACGCAACAGAGCAGCAGCTTGCGACGGTCGAGGGTGTCGAGCGCACCCGATACCTTGCCGTCCGGCGCGGTGAAATTCGTCAGTTCGCGCAGCCGTCCCTCCTCGGCCTTGGCGATGCGTGGCGAGAAGGCGATGCGGGCGACCTCGAGGGTCTCCCCCACCGTCAGCGACGGCGGCACCAGTGGCGCCTGGAACGTGCGGGCCAGCCCGCGCCGGGCGCGCTTGAACGCACCGTCCCGGGTGACGTCGACACCGTCGAGGGTGACGGTGCCGGAGTCGGGCTTGACGCGCCCGGTGAGCACGTCGAACAGCGTCGTCTTCCCGGCGCCGTTCGGGCCGGCGACGCCGAGGATCTCGCCGCCCTCGACGGGGATCGAGACTCCGCCGAGGGCGACGAAGGCCCCGTAGGTCTTTCGGATGTCCTGTCCGGAGAGCATCGGGGCCGCGATCCGTCTAGCTCGTCTGCCAGGGGGCGAGCTCGAACTCGCCGTTCGTGAACGGCGCGGGCGCGATGATCGTGCCGTTCTCGCCGTTCTGGATCTGGAAGAACAGGTGGGCCTGCGAGAGGCTCATGTCCGGCGACTCGGCCGGGAAGGACAGGCCGTAGTTGCTCGGCATGTAGTAGCCGCCGTTGACGCCGCGCCAGATGATCTTGCGGAGCATGTCGTTGACCTTCTGGAAGTCCTTCGCATCGCCGAGCATCGCCCAGACGGTGGCGAGCATGTAGACCTCGTCGTAGCCCGAGCCCGAGTTCGAGTAGCCCGCGGGCTTGCTGAACGCGGCCTGGTAGCGCTCGGCGAACGACTTGCCGAGCTCATCCCCGTACACGCCGGTCACGGTCGCCCAGATGACGCCGTTGGCGGCGTCGCCGGCCAGCTCGAGGTACTCCGGCACGGACGCCCCGTACTGGACGTACAGCAGCGAGTCGGTCGGGTCCTGCGCGAAGCCGGTCGTGAAGGTGGCCAGCTCGGACGGCAGGTAGTGGGTGTTCATGACCACCCCGGCGTCGGCCGCCTTGACCTTCGCGAGGATCGGGCCCCAGTCCGCCATGGCGCCGGCGCCCATCGGCTCGACGCCCGCGATCTCCCAGCCGTAGTCGGGGGCGACCTCCTGGGTGACCTTCGAGATCACCTGGGAGTAGGGCACGTTGCCCTCGACGATGTAGATCTTGCGGTTGCGCGGCTTCCACCCCCCCGTCGCCTCGAGGTCGTTGAGGAACTTCGGGAAGCCCTTGCCGTACCACGTCTCCGGCGGGTCGATCTGGAAGACGCACTTGTACTTCTCGTCCGAGTTGATCAGGTCGCACTGCGCCTGCGAGGTCGAGGCGTTCAGGAACGGCGCGCCGTAGGTGGCCGCCGCGTCCATCGCCGCGTCCCACGCGAGCAGGTAGCCGTTGATGACGGCGTCGACGCCCTGATCCGCCAGCTTCTGGTAGTTCTGCTGGATCGCCTCGGGCGAGACGAGGTCGGTGTCGAGGACCTCGAACTTGATCATCCGACCGGCGATGCCGCCGGCGGCGTTGATCTCGTCGATCGCGAGCTGCGCGCCGTTGTTCATCTGCTCGCCGTCGGCCGCGTTGGGGCCGGTCAGCGGGTAGAGGGCGCCGATGACGAAGTCCTCGCCACCGCCGCCGCCACCGCCGCCCGCGGCCTCGTCGCCGCCGCCGTCGCCGCCCGAGCCGCCGTCATCCGACGCGCTGCAGGCCGCGAGGACGCCGCCGGCCATCAGGGTCGCGCCGGCGATCGCCGCGCCCTTCAGGACGGTGCTGCGGCTGACGCCGCTCTTCTCGGCGCCCTCCTCGTGGATCTCTTCCTCCGACATCTCTCCTCCTCCTGTCTGGTTGGCGCTTCCCGGGGGAAGCCTCACGCCGGCACGCGCTCGACGAGCGCAGCCGACTGGTCGATCACCGCAGCCTGGTGCGGCTGCAGGTCCTGCCCGCCCACACCCATGAAGATGGGGAGGAACGGGTCCTCGACGGGCGTGCGATGGCCGCTCAGCTCCTCGAGCACGGCCAGCCCGCAGAACGGGACGTACGCGGCGGAGTAGCCGCCCTCGTGGGTGGCGATCAGCTTGCCGCCATACGAGTCGGTCACCTCCATCAGCTGACGCGTCAGGGCGCGGTAGCCGTCCGAGTGCATCTGCTGGCGCGCCAGCGGATCCATGATGCTCGCGTCGAGGCCCGAGGCGATGATCAGGAGCTGCGGCTTGAACCGCGCCAGCGCCGGGCAGACAACGCGCTCGAACGCGCTCTCGTAGGCCCCGACGCCGGACCCCGGAGGCAACGGCACGTTGATGTTCGTCCCCACGCCGGCACCCTCGCCGACCTCCTCGACCATACCCGAGTCGCTCGGGAAGTAGCGATCCTGGTGCAGCGAGATCGTCAGCACGCTCGGGTCGTCGTAGAAGGCCCACTGCGTGCCGTTGCCGTGGTGCACGTCCCAGTCGACGACGGCGACGCGGTCGAGGCCCAGCGCCTGGCGCGCGTGGAAGGCCCCGAGCGCGGCGTTCGAGAACATGCAGAAGCCGCGCCCGATGTCGGCCTGGGCGTGATGGCCCGGCGGCCGCACCAGCGCGTAGGCGGTCTCGACCGAGCCGTCGAGCGTCTTCTCGATCGCGGTCAGGGTGCCGCCCACGGCCAGCAGGGCGATCTCGAATCCGCCCGCGCCGAACGGCGTGATCTCGCCGGCGTCGCCGCCGCCCGCGTCGCTCAGGTCCTTCATGCGCTGGACGTACTCGGGGGTGTGGTAGCGCTCGACCTCCTCGACGGTCGCGCTGCGCGGCACGAGCGGCACGAGGTGATCGGACATCCCGCTGACGTCGAGCAGGTTCTTGAAGCGGCGCTTGGTGGAGGGATTCTCAGCGTGCTCGCCAGGCTCCAGCCAGCCGCCAGCCGGCATGAACCCGGCACCGTGGCGGGTGTCCCACCACATGTACCGCTCGTCCCATACGAGACCGGTCTTCATCTGTTCTCTCCTCTCGTACGCCCCTACGAAGCCGAGGCACACCGGAATCTACACGCACATCCCGGGGTACCGCAATACGTCGATCTGCCGATGCGCGTCACGCCGCCTCCGCGGCACCCGACACGATCGACCGGTTCGCGGCCAGGGCGATCCTGAGCGCGCGCAGGGCGTCCTCGCCCGTCGCCCGGTCGACCGGCAGCTCGCCGGCGATGCGGTCGAGCAGGTAGCCGCACTGGCGCGCCCACGGATCCCCTGCGGCCACCGCGACCCGCTCCCGCGCGCCGGACGCCGGATAGCGCTGCAGCGCATTCGCCGACTGGTCGACGCCGCCGATGTTGCCGCCGTCGTCGCTCGCGCCCGCGGAGAACGGGTACTCGAGCACCCCGTCATCCCCGAGCACGCGAATGCCGCTCGTGAACGGATACGACGGCGGCAGGAGCAGCCCGCCCTCGACGACCGCCGTACCGTTCGCGCAGGTCACCGTAGCGACCACGTGCTGCGGGGCGCCGTGGGGCCCGCCCGGCACCGCACCCGCGTGCACGCGCAGCGGGTCTCCGAGCAGCATCGCGACTTGGTCGAAGTCGTGCACCATGAGATCGACGGCGGCGCCGCCGGACTGGGCGGGGTCCGTCATCCAGTCGTTCCAGTCCGGTGGCGGCGACAGCCGCAGTGCGGTCACCGAGCGGACCGTCCCCACCGCGCCCTGCGCCACCAGCGCGTGGAGCTCCTCGTACTCGGGCCAGAAGCGCAGCACCAGACCCACGAGCAGGCGCCGGCCGCTCGCATCCCGCGCGGCGATGATCGCCTCCGCATCGGCGACGTCGAGGGCGATCGGCTTCTCCAGCAGCACGTCCTTGCCCGCGGCGAACGCCGCCTCCGCCCACGGCCGATGCAGGGCAGTCGGCAGGCAGATGTCGACGACGTCGACGTCATCGCGGGCGATCGCCGCGGCGAGGTCCTCCGTCGCATCGGCTCCAGCGCCCTCGGCGACACCCGCGGCGCCGGCCCGAGTGCGCGACGCGACGACCCGCACCGCGGCGCGGTCGGCGTGCGCCGCCCACGCGGCGGCGTGCGTCCGGGCCATGAAGCCCGAGCCGAGGATGGCGACGCCGATCATCCGAGGCCGAGGCCGTTGAGGTGGGAGCGGGCTCGCGTCATCGAAGCGGTCACTTCACCGAGCGGCGGCCACGGCTCGCCCTGGAACTCGACCTCGACGGACAGGGGCCCGGCGTAGCCGCCGTCCTCGAGGACGCGGAGGATCGCGCCGAAGTCGACGTGACCGTCGCCCGGTGCCGGGAAGTCCCACTCGCCCTTGCCCCCGCGCTTGTCCTTCAGGTGGACGTTGGCGAGGTACGGCAGCATCGTCGCGATGTCCTCGGCCGCGGCCGTGTCGCCGTAGAACTCGCAGTTGGCCGTGTCGTAGGCGACGCGGATGCGAGGATGGCCGATGCGCTCGAGCAGCGGCAGGGTCAGGGCGCCGGTCGCCATGATGTCGCCGTGGATCTCGAGGGCGACGTCGACGCCGGCCTCGTCGGCCGCGTCGGCCAGTCGGCCGATTCCGGCCAGGAACGCCGACTCGTTCTCGTCCTGGCTGGAGTGGCCGCCGATCGCGGTGTTCATCACCGGACACCCGTAGTCGGCGCACCAGCGCACCGCCTTGATCCCGAGCTCGACGCCCTCGGGCGTGGTCAGGTCGGAGTGGCCGCTCAGTACGGTCAGGTCGAGCCCGTAGTGGTCGAGCCGCGCGCGCAGATCCGACTGCGGCGCGTCAAGGTCGACGTGCTCGGTCCAGCCGAGCACCGCCGTCATCTCGACGGCGTCGTAGCCCGCCTCGGCGATGCCCGCCAGGGCCTGCTCGGTGTCGTACGTGTGGAAGCTGTTGCTGTGCCCTGCCAGCCGGTTGCGCATCAGAACCATCCCTCCTCATCGGGGTCGCGGTACTCCATGAACTCGACGACGCCGCCGTCGACGCGGACGAACGCGACGCGAGCGAAGCCGTCGCCGACGACGAACGGCTCGAGCAGCACCTCGTGCCCCGCGATCGAGGCCTCGAGGTCGGTCGTCCGGTAGGCGACATGCGGCTCGGACCGCAGCGGACCCGTCACCTGCGAGTCCCCACGGAAGCGCAGGAATTCGACGTTGTGCGAGTGCGCGCGCGGGCTGGTCACCCACACCCGCGTCGCCTCGACCCAGGTCTCCCCGGGCTGCTCGATCTCCGTGATCACGCCGATGTGATCGAACTCCTCGCGCCTGACCGTGGCCATGGCCGCCTCCCTCCTCCGTGGCCCGCAATCGAACCACCGGATGGGGGATCGGTCAAGCGACCGATCCCGGCCGTCAGAGCACGCGGTGGCGGTCGAACACGGAGCGCAGCGAGGCGCCGCCGCGCAGGGCGTCGCGGACCGCATCCTCGCCGGCGCCCTTCTCCGCGGCCAGCCGCAGCACGTCGTCCCAGGCGGCCGCCGGCACGGCCACGACGCCGTCATGGTCGGCCACCATCACGTCGCCGGGCGCAATCTCGACACCGGCGCAGACCACGGGCGCGCCATGGGCCGCGATCGAGGCACGACCCTGCGAGTCGAGCGGGGAGCGCCCACGGCAGAAGGTCGGAAAGGCCAACGTCGTCAGCTGCGCGGTGTCCCGCACGGGCCCGTCGGAGACGACCCCGACCGCACCACGCGCCGTCGCCGCGGTCGCGCGCAACTCGCCCCAGATCGCCGCGGCGTCGACCGTGGAGACCACGACGACGGTGCCCGCCGGGATCGCGTCGACCGCCGCCACCTCGCCCGCATATGGATCAGCCGGGTCGCCCGCCGCGTCCACCGCATTCAGCGTGTGGGCGGGGCCGACCGCCGCCATCCCCGGCGCGAGCTGCGCGACCCGGGAATCGAGGACGCGGTCCACGAGCCCCAACCGGTCGAGGCAGTCCGAGGCCGTCGCGGCCGACAACGCGGGTTCGCGGCGATCCGGCACGCGCCTATAGTACGCCCATGCCGGGGCACCGAGTCGACCGTCTCGCTGCCCCCGAGGTGCGTGCGCTGGCCGCCTCCGGCGCACCCGCGCTGTGGGCGATCGGATCGACCGAGCAGCACGGCGACCACCTCGTGACCGGCTTCGACCGCCGCAGCGCCGAGGCGGTCTGCGTCGGGGCGGCGGACCGCGTCGCGCTCGACGTCGCCCTGCTGCCGCCCCTCCCCTTCGGCGCCTCCGACCACTGGCTGCCGCTCGGCGCGACCTGGTCCCTGCGCGCCTCCACCCTCGTCGACGTGATCACGGACGTCGCGCGCTCCGCCGCCGAGTCCGGCTTCGAGCGGCTCATCATCGTCAACGGCCACGCCGGGAACATCGGGCCGGGACTGACCGCGCTGGCGGAGGCCGGCGCCGGCCCCTGCCGCATCGAGTTCCTCTCGTACTGGACGCTCGTGGACGGCGCCGCGGTGCGCGCCGCGTCGCCGCGGGACGGCGGCGGCGTCGGTCACGCCGGCGAGGTCGAGACCTCGATCGCCCTCCATCTCGGTGGCCTCGCGATCGACGCCCGCCTCCCCGCTCCCGCGGGCAAGTCGCTGGACGAGGGGCCCGGGTCCACCGACCCGATCGCGCGCCTGCCACGCCCCCTCGACGAGGCCCCGAGCGGCGTCTACGGCGACCCGAGCGGCGCCACGGTCGAGCTCGGCTCTCTGGTCATGGAGCAGGCGATCGCGCGGCTCGCCGCCCACCTCACCGGGTGATCGGCCTCGTCGTCAATCCGGTCGCGGGCCTCGGGGGCGCCGTCGGACTGAAGGGCACCGACGGCCTCGTCGAGGAGGCCCTCGCCCGTGGCGCCGTGCCCCGTGCGTCCGACCGCGCCGCAGCCGCGATCGCCGCGCTGCCCGCCGACGTGCCCGTGGCCACCGCGGCCGGCGCGATGGGCGAGGACGCGCTGCAGCGGGCGGGACGCACCCCCGCCCTGCTCGTCCCCGGCGGCGCATTGACCACCACCGCCGACGACACCCGGCAGGCGGTGCGGGCGCTGGCCGACGCCGGTGTCGAGCTGCTCCTGTTCGCCGGTGGGGACGGCACCGCGCGAGACGTCTGCGCCGCGGTCGGTGATGCGACGCCCGCGCTCGGCATCCCCGCCGGCGTGAAGATCCAGAGCGCCGCCTTCGCCGAATCGCCGAGGCGGGGG
>JBMTER010000007.1:0-20660 GCA_049433345.1 Gaiellales bacterium
CCCCGCCCCCCCCCGGCCGGGGGGCTCCTGCGCAGGCCGCTCAAGCCCTGGGTGCCGGGTACCGGCAATCCGGTCGAGCTGATGATCCTCGAGCGGCGCGCCGCGGCGAACGGCGAACCCTGGCTGAAGGTGCTGCTGCCGACACGGCCGAATCGCTCGCGAGGGTGGATTCCCGAGGCCGCCACGATCGTGCGCCGGAATTCGGTCCGCGTCGTGATCTCGCTGCGCAAGCACCGCCTCACGATCTTCCGGGAGGGCAAGAAGGTGCACCAGGTCGGCGTCGCCCTCGGCGCCCCCGCGACCCCGACCCCGAAGGGTCTCTTCGCGGTCTACCAGGAGGTCCGCGAGCCGGGGTTCAGTCCGCTTGGTCCGTGGGCGATCCACCTCACGGCGCATTCGGACGTGCTCTTCGAGTACGCCGGCGGCCCCGGTCGTGTCGCCATCCACGGCGCCCGCGGCGCGCTCTGGGCCCAAGCCGGCACCAATCCGTCGCACGGCTGCATCCGCGTCCCCGATCCGGGCATCGGCCGCGTCGCGGCGCTCCTCAGGCCGGGCACGCCGGTCGCGATCCGACCCTAGCCGACCAGCAGCACGTGGACCCGTCCGGGACCGTGGACGCCGAGGATCAG
Organism: Gaiellales bacterium; assembly: GCA_049433345.1. Taxonomy (GTDB): domain Bacteria; phylum Actinomycetota; class Thermoleophilia; order Gaiellales; family F1-60-MAGs149; genus F1-60-MAGs149. The sequence goes on from JBMTER010000007.1 coordinate 630, forward strand.
CGTCTTCTCGATGTCGGCACTCCGACTGGGCCCGGACTGCAGCGCGAGCATGCTCCCCGCGCGGTTCAGCGCCCCATCCTCGAGGAGGGCGTGCAGGCCCCCGACGACCTGCTCGACGCGGACCACGCAGACGTGCGTCGGCGCGATCAGCGCAGCCGCGCGGCCGACCGCTCCGGACGTGACGATGGAACCGGTGGCGGCGACGGCGGCGAGGCAGCCCGTCACGGTCGCGTCGAGCGCACCCGCTCGCGAACGGTCCGGTGCCACCGCGGCGTAGTCGGCGACGTCGACCCCCGCCTCGACACACGCCGCGCGGATGGGCTCGAGCAGGTCCCCCAGATCCGCGGCGAGCGCGGCCACGCGGACGTCGGCCGCCACGAGCGCCGCCGCGACGGCGGCCGACGCGCGATCGGGGGCGACCCGCTCGACGATGGTGGAGACGGCCTCCGCCTCGGTCTGGAAGCGATCGAGCGGGTCCTCGCCCGTACGCAGCTCCGTGGGTGCGTCCGGCGGCTCATCGCGGACGGGAAGCCCGGGGTCGATGCCGCGGGGCGTCGAGGCCACCCCGGCCAGGAACGACGCCCGGTCGGTCATCGGCGCCGCCCGAGCACGAGGTCGCGGGTGACGGTCCAGCGGCGCAGCCCCGGCAGGCGCCGCGATACGACGCCGTCGCGGGCCACCAGTGCGAGCCCGGCGCTCCCCGCCCGCGTGGTCGCGCGGTAGAGGAGCGGGCTGCGCCACGCGAGACCCCAGGCCGCGAAGGCGATGCGCTCGCGAACGGGCGCGGCGTCCTCGGCGACGCGCCGTCGTCGGAGTCCGAGGAGGAGGTCGTGGAGCGGAATGCGGACGGGGCAGATGTCGTCACACGCGCCGCAGAGCGTGGTCGCGTGCGAGAGCTCTCCGCCGTCGGCCTGTCCGCGGAACAGCGGCGTGAGGACGGCTCCGATCGGCCCGCCGTAGACCCACCCGTACGCGTGCCCGCCGACCTGGCGGTAGACGGGGCAGACGTTCTGGCAGGCGCCGCAGCGGATGCAGTGGAGCGCCTCCTCGAACTCCCCGCCGAGCAGCGCCGAGCGTCCGGCGTCGAGCAGGACGACATGCATCTGCTCCGGCCCGTCGGGCTCCTCGGCTGCGCGGGGACCGCCGACCACGGAGACGTACGTCGTTATCTGCTGGCCGGTGCCGTGCCCCGTCAGAAGCGGCAGCAGCACGGCGAGATCGCGTCGCCGTGGCAGCAGCTTCTCGATACCCACCAACGCGATGTGCACGCGCGGCAGTGACGTGGTCAACCTCCCGTTGCCCTCGTTCGTGACGAGCACGACCTCGCCCGTCTCCGCGATCAGGAAGTTGCCACCCGAGATCCCGGCGCCGGCCGTCAGAAACGCGTGGCGGAGACCCTCGCGGGCGAATTCCGTCAGCGCCTCCGGATCGTCACGCAGGTCCTCGCCGGCCATCGCGCTGAAGAGCCCATGCACCTCGCCCTGGGTGCGGTGCAGGATGGGCGCGATCACGTGACTCGGCCGATCTCCCATCGCCTGGACCACGAACTCGCCGAGATCGGTCTCCACGACGTCGAGGCCGGCGTCCTCGAGCGCGGAGTTCAGTGCGACCTCCTCAGAGGCCATCGACTTCGACTTGACGACCCGCTCCACCCCGGCCTCCGTGCAGATCGCGGCCACGATCCGCCGCGCCTCGCCCTCGTCCGCGGCGAAGTGGACGTGCACGCCGCGTGCCTCGGCCCGGTCGATCCACTGCTCGAGGTAGGCGGGGAGGTTCGCGATCGCGTGCGCGCGGATCCGGCGCGCTTCGTCGCGCAGGGCATCGCGGTCACTGCCGGCGTAGCGGCGGTGCAGCGCCGCAACCGTGTGGTCGGTCGCGTTGGCGATCGCGCGCCGCTGGAACGGACGCGCGAGGTTCTCGTGCGCGCGCTCGCCGAACGACGTGCCGGCGAGGTCGTCCGCGCCCGGACGATGGGCCGGAGCGGCCCAACCGGGCGGCAGAGGACGCCCGCCCAGCCCCTCCTCGCGCGGCGTGGTGGCACTCACGGCAGCGCCTCACGCAGGACGCTGGCGAGGTGGAGCACCCGCACCGTCGACCCTGTGCGCGACATCCGACCCTCCAGTTGCAGGAGGCAGCCCGGATCGGCCGAGACCAGCAGGTCGATTCCGACGCGATCGATCTCCTCGATCTTGCTGTCGGCCATCGCCGTCGACACCTCCGGGTAGCGGCCGCTGAAGGTCCCGCCGAATCCGCAGCACCGCTCGCCGCTCGTCAGCGGCACGAGCTCGAGGCCCGCGATCCGCCCGAGCACCGTCCGCGGCTCGTCGCGCAGGCGCAACTCGCGCAGCATGTGGCACGAGTCGTGATAGCCGACCCGCGCCTGGAGCCGCGGGGCGAGACCGGCGATCCGATCCGCGTGGTCCGCCAGAAACGACGACAGCTCGCGGACGCGCCGCGCCACACGCGTCGCGCCGTCGGCCTCCGGACGGCCGTGGAAGAGCTCGCGCCAGTGCAGGCGCACCATGCTGGTGCACGATCCCGACGGCACCACGATCGGATCGTCGGACCCGTCATCGAGGGCCCGCAGCGTGGCGGTGGCAACCCCTCGGGCCGGACGGTCATGGCCCGAGTTGAAGGCCGGCTGACCGCAGCAGGTGGCGCCTCGGACCCGTTCGACGCGGAAGCCGATGGCGCCCAGCACGTGCTCGGCGTCGGCGGCCACCTGCTCTGCGACGACGTCGGCGAGGCAGGTCGTGAAGAGGCGCACGCGGGGCTGCACGACCGCATGATCCGCGATCACCCCCCGGGTGTCCACGGCGCCGCCCGCTCAGACGACGGCGTACCCCTCGGCAATCGCCTCCTCGAGACCGCGCGGGCCGAGCGCATCACCGACCCGGACGACTCGCTCGTCGCCGTCGAGTGCCAGCCAGAGTTCGTCCTCCGGCGCGCGGCCCTGCTCGAGCACGATCGCACCCCAGCGGCCGAGGGGCTCTGTGCGCCCGCTGAAGACGTTGCGCAGCACGACGCGCCCCCCCTGCTCGGCCACCTCGATCCCCACCCGCAGCGTGACGCCGAGATCGTCGAGGCGCCCGAGGTAGCGGTTGCGCTGGTACTGGTGGACAGACTCCCCGACCATCGGCCCGGCAGTGGCCAGCGTGACCTCGATATTGCGCTGGGCGAGGGCCTCGGCGACGTCCGGGCCGGTCCAGCCACCACCCCAGTCGAGTACGAGCACCGGCCCCTTGATCGACTCGGGCCGCTCGAGCGCCTCCCATGCGGTCACGACGCGCTGGTCGCGCGCCCACGGGAGGTCCGGGAGATACGGTCGCGCACCGGTCGCGATCACCACCCGCTCGGCCCGGCGCAGGTCGCGCGGCGTCGCCTCGACGCCGAGACGCACGTCCACGCCGGCGCGTTCGAGGTCGCGGTCGGCGTCCGCCCACCAGCGTCGCCACGCCTCGGCGTGCCCGGGAGCACGGCCGGCGAGCCGCCACTGGCCGCCGATCGCGTCCGCTCGTTCGTAGAGGGTCGTGCGTGCCCCGCCGCGGGCGCAGGCGAGCGCCGCGGCCACGCCGGCCGGGCCCGCCCCGACGACGGCCGCTGTCGCGAATCGCGCTCGTCGGGGGCGCCGCGGAGCCGTCCGCTCGCGTCCCGTGCGCGGGTTGACCACGCACGCGATCGGGATGCCCGCGTGGTAGTGACCGATGCAGCCCTGGTTGCAGCCGATGCAGGCGATCACCTCGTCATCCCGACCGCCGGCCGCCTTGCGCACGAGATCGGGATCCGCGATCAGGGCGCGGGTCATGCCGAGGGCGTCGTAGCTGCCGCTCGCGGCGAGCTGCTCGGCGCGGTGCAGGTCGACGACCCGCGTGGTCGCGACCAGCGCGACGTCGGCGGGCAGGGCGCGGCGCATCAGGGCGGCGGGCTCCGCGACGGCGTTCTCGGGTTCGGGCGGCGGCGGCACGATCCACACCGAGCCCTCGTAGGTGGAGGAATCGCCCATCACCGCGGACACGAAGTCGAGCCGCGTCCGCTCGGCCAGGAGACCCGCGATCTCCGCGCACTGCTCCGGATCGAATCCGTCCCACGATCGCTCGTCCGCGGCGAGGCGCACGCCGACCGCCATCCCTCCGGCCTCGGAGCGCACGGCCTCGAGCACCTCGACGAGGAAGCGCAGGCGCCCCTCGGCGCCGCCGCCGTAGGCGTCGGTGCGCTCGTTGCGGCGAGGATGCAGGAACTGCGCCGCCAGATAGGCATGGGAGGCGGAGACCTCGACTCCGTCGATGCCGCCGAGGCGCGCGAACCGGGTGGCCGCCGCGAACCCGGCGATCAGCTCGCCGATCTCGGAGGTGCTGAGGGCCCGCGGCTCGACCTTGAAGCGCTGGGACGGCACGGCCGATGGCGCGACCGCGGGCGCGCGCGGCGCGGACGAGATCTGCTCGCGCCCGCCGTGGAAGAGCTGCACGAAGACGCGCCCGCCGTGGCCGTGGACGGCGTCCGCGATCGCCCGGTAGCCGTCTCGGACGGCGGGCAGGTAGCCCCCGATCGTGTGCGCCGTCAGCAGGCCCGAGGGGTGCACGGCGGTGGCCTCGAGCCAGACGGCCGCCGCCCCGCCACGGGCACGCGCCTCGTGGTAGGCGACGAGGTCCGCCGACGGCACGTGGTCGTGCACGAGGCTCGTCTGGTGGGACGTCGACACGACCCGGTTCGCGAGTTCGACGGGCCCGAGGCGCGTCGGGGCGAGGAGCTGCGGGTAGGCGCTCACGCGCGGAGCGTAGACGCTTGCGGGGGGAGCGCGAGGGCTCGCCCACCGTGGTGGACGAGCCCTGGCGTTCCCCCACACTCTGGTTCGCCCGGTACGGCGCTACGGCCGATCATCCGCGCACGATGCGGGCGTCGAGCGCCATCGCCCCGGCCGCGGTCGCCCGCAGCGGATTGATCTCGACCTCGTCGACCTCGGGATGCGCGATCAGGAAATCCGCCAATCTGCAGGCGATCTCGGCCACCGCCTCGCCATCGACGGGATCCTGGCCGCGCGCGCCGGCCAAGAGCGGCCAGGCGCGCAGCCGGCGCAGGAGCCCCGCGAGATGACGGGAATCCGTCGGCGCGGGCGCCAGCACGACGTCGTCGAGCACCTCGACGAACACGCCGCCGACGCCGATCAGCACGACGGGCCCGAAGGCGGGATCGCGGCGCGCGCCGACGACGAGGTCGACCCCGCCGGGCTCGGCCATCCGCTCGACCCAGATCCCGTCGAGCGCGAGACCTGATGCCGCCTCGACCTGTTGAGTCATCGCGACCTGCGCCTCCGCCGCGGACACCGGGTCGCCGACGCCGAGCACCACGCCACCGGCATCCGTCTTGTGGAGCAGGTCCGCCGCCACGGCCTTCATCGCCGCCGGCGCCCCGACCTCCTGCAGCGCCGCCGCCGCCTCCTCGGGCGTCCGCGCCAGCCGGCCCGCCGGAAACGGGATCCCGAGTTCCGCCAGCGCGGCGCGCGCCTCCGGATAGGCGGGACGCTCGGAGAGCTCGCGCTCGGGCACCGGGTGGTGCGTCGCCCCGCGCACGAGCGGCGGCCGATCGGCGCAGGTCAGCGCGCGGACGGCGTCCTCGATGCGCGCGAACACGGGCACGCCGGCCGCCCGCATGCGGGTCAGCGTCTCGGTGCCACCCGGCTCGACCATCGACTGCACCACGATCGGCTTGCCGTGCGCCTCGGCGCTCTGCGCGATCGCCTCGGCGACCTCGATCTCCGCGTCGCCGGCCTCCGGGTGGTAGTCGCCGTAGCCGCCGAAGTAGCCGGTCATCACGAGCGCATCGACCTCCGGCGCCGCCAGCAGGGCGTCCGCCACCGCGTGGAAGTCCCACACCCGCGATCCGTCGACACCGGCCAGATCGACCGGGTTCTGCGGCAGCGCGTTGCGCAGCACCGGCTCGATCCGCACGCGCGTCTGGGCGGCGAACTCCGCCACCTCGAGCCCGGCCTCCGTGACCGTGTCGCTGGCCACCACGCCGTGCCCGCCGCCGTCGGCGAGGATCCCGACCCGACGGCGGCCGAGGCCGCGCCCGGAGCGCAACACGGAGACGGCGTCGACGAACTGGCCGGGCGTGTCCACGACCACGGCACCGGCGTCGCGGCAGATCGCGCGCAGGACGCGGGATTCGGCGGCCAGCACGCCGGTGTGGGACGCGGCGGCGTGCGCACCCGCGGCGGACCTGCCCGCGTTGAAGAGCACCACCGGCTTGACAGCGGCGGCCTCGCGCACGGCCTCGGCGAAGGCGACGCCGGCGCGCGGCGCCTCGATGTACGCGCCGATCACCCGCGTCGGCTCGTGCTCCGCGTAGGAGCGGATGCAGTCGGCGAGGGTCAGATCGGCCTGGTTTCCGACGCTGGCGAAGCGGGTCAGCCCGAGCCCCGCGCGCTCGAGCAGCAGCGCGACCTCGAGGGCGAGGTTGCCGCTCTGGGTCGCGAAGCCGAGGTCACCCGACGGGAAGGTGCCGCCGTACACGTTGAGGCTGCCGGCGTCGTCGTACAGGCCGAGGCAGTTGGGGCCGAGCAGGCAGGCACCCGCCGCGCGCACCTCCTCCACCATCGCCTCCTGGGCGGCGAGCCCCTCGGCTCCCGTCTCCGCGAAGCCGGAGCTGATCACCACGATCGCGCGCGCGCCGCGCGAGAGGGAGCCGCGGATCGCGTCCGGGACGCCCGCGGCCGGGACCACGACCACGGCCAGATCCACCTCGGCGTCGATCTCCTCGATCGCCGTGTGAACGGGGATGCCGTACAGCTCTCCGCCGCGCAGGCTGACGAAGTGCGTGTCACGCAGATGCCGCGTGTCGGCGAACGACTTCGTCACCCAGCCGCCCCACTTGAGGGTGTCACCGGTCGCCCCGACGAGCAGGACGCTGCGCGGTTCGAACAGGGGCGTCAGGTCGCGACGGGGCGTCACCTTGAAGCTCCGGGGTCGATCGCGAGCGTGGCCGGCACGCCGCGCTTGACGAGGGCGTTGGCGACGATCAGGCGCTGGATCTCGGAGGTGCCCTCCCAGATGCGATCGACGCGCAGCTCGCGCAGGAACCGCTCGGCCGCGTTGCTGCGCATGTAGCCGCGACCACCCCACACCTGCACGCACCGGTCCGCGCAGGCGTAGGCGCGCTCGGATGCGAACAGCTTGGCCATTGCGGCACGGGCATGCACGAGCTTGGGTGGGGCGCCGTCGTCGAGCATCTGGGCGCACTGGTAGGTCAGAAGCCGCGCCGCGACGCAGTCCGCCGCCGAGTCGGCGAGCGGGAAGCTGACCCCCTGGAACTCCATGATCGGCTGCCCGAACTGCTCCCGCTCGACGGCCCAGCCGACGGCTTCCTCGAGCAGGCGCTGCATCGCGCCGACGCAGCGGGCGGCGATGTGGATGCGCTCCTCCACGAACCACGCATGCTGGCCGGCGTCACCCGCACCGACCTGGTCGGGACCGCCCAGCACGGCCGACTCCGGCACCACGCAGTCGAGGCGATACGTCGGATGGCCGTCGGGGAAGACGTGGGTGAAGGCCGGGTCCTCGATGATCTCGACGCCCGGCGTGTCCCGATCGACGAGGAACAGCGTCGGCAGCAGCCGCTCGCCGTCGACGACGTTGGCCATCACGATCAGGTAGTCGGCGTGATCGCCGGAGGTCACGAACCACTTCTCGCCGGTCAGGCGGAAGCCGCCGTCGACGCGCGCCGCGCGCGCCTCGACTGCGGACGCATCCGACCCGGCGTTGCGCTCGGTGACGGCGTAGGCGTCGGCACGCTCCCCGGCGAGCGTCGGCTTCAGGTACGCCTCGATCTGGGCCGGTGTGCCGAGCGCCAGCACGTTGTAGGCGCCGCCCATCAGCCACCAGAGGCCGTTCGTGACCCGTCCGAGCTGCTCGTGCACGATCACGTGCTCCACCATCGACCAGCCCTGCCCTCCGTGCTCCGGAGCGTGGTTGCCGCCGACCAGTTGCAATTCCCGTGCCAGCCGCCGGATCTCGTCGCGCACGGCATCCGGGACACGACCGCCGGCGAGCTCGGCCTGCGTCTCGTGCGGGAGCAGCGCATCCGCGAAGCTGCGGGCCCGCTCCTGCAGGTCGGCCTGCTCCGCCGTCAACGCGAAGTCCATCAGCCCACCTCGGACAGCACGATCAGCGCATCGAGTGCGACTCCCTCGCCGTCCTTGACGACCAGCGGGTTGACGTCGATCTCGGAGATGCGCGGATGCTCGTGCGCGGCGCGGCCGATCGCGACCAGCGCCTCGGCGACGATACGCACCTCCTCGTCTGACAGGCGATGGGCGAGCGGTGCGACCTCGCGCACGAGCCGTTCGGCGTCGCCGGGTCCGATCGGCGCCAGCGCGGCACGGGCGGTGTCGCCGACGGCCTCCGCCCAGGAGCCGCCGACGCCGACGACCACGACCGGTCCGAAGGACGGGTCGCGGACGAGACCGCAGAGCACCTCCGCCCCACCGCGGATCTCCTCGCAGACGAGCACCGGCCCGCCGATCCGCTCCGCTGCGGCCGCGGCGCGATCGGGATCGACGCAACCGAGGATGACGCCGCCGTGCTTCTCCTTGTGCGCCGGCCCGTCGGCCTTGACGACGACGGTGGCGGCGATCTCGGCCGCCGCGGCGCGGGCCGCGGCGGGGTCGGCCGCGCGGATCTCCCGCGGGGCGCGCAGGCCGTAGCGGACCAGCACGGCCTTCGCGTCCGCCTCCGCCAGATGCCCGTCGGGCCGATCCAGCTCGGGCGCCTCGACCGGCGCCTGGGCGCTGACGGCCTCCGGGAGCCGCGGGCGCCACTGGGCCGCGCGCGCGATCGCGCGCATGCCCATCCCGGCGCCGATCAGCACCGGCACTCCGCCGCGCGCCGCGGCGAGCACGCAGTCGTCGGCCGGATCGGAGACCGCGGTCGAGAGGACGGCGCAGAAGGCGTCACCCGCCAGGGCAGCGTCCGCCATCGCCCGGCAGGCGTCGAGCGCGTTGTCGCGCTCGCCGTTCGAGAAGCGCCACGACTGGTCGATGTTGATGATCACGTTGTCGACCTCGGGATGGGTCGCGCAGCGCATCGCGAGGTCCGGGACGATGACCTCCGGCTCGGCGAAGGCCCAGTAGTCGATCGGGTTGTGCACGCCGTGGAACGGGTAGGCCTCGTCGATGTCGCGGGCGAGCGACTCGGGCAGCGGCGTCAGCGGCATCCCCGCGGCGTCCGCGAGGTCCGCGACGAGCTCGGCCTCGCCCCCGGAGTTCGTCAGGAGGACCGTGCGGGGGCCACGCGGCCGCCGTGGGGCGCCGAGCACCTCGAGCTGCTCCAGCCACTCGCCGTAGTCGTCGACGCGCAGCGCCCCGTACGAGCGGCAGAGCGCGTCGAAGGCGCGGTCGGATCCGACGATCGCACCGGTATGGGCCATCGCGTTCCGCGCCGCGACCTCGCTGCGCCCGACCTTCATCACCACGACGGGCTTCTCCGCCTCCGCCGCGCGCTCGAGCGCGGCGCGGAAGGCCGCGGGCCGGCGCACCGCCTCGAGGAACAGCCCGATCGCGCGGGTGCCCTCGTCCGCGGCGTGGAAGGCCAGCCAGTCGGAGGCGTCGCGACTCGTCTCCGCGCCGATCGACACCACGCTGCGGAAGCCGCCGCGGGGGCCGAGGGCGAGGCCGGCCTCGCCGATCGCGCCCGCGCCGCCGATCGCCGCGCCTGCCCCCGGTCGGAAGCCCGCGCAGATGGTCCCGATCCAGCCGGACGGGCGTTCCGGCACGGCGAAGCCCATGCAGTTGATGCCGACGCAGACCGCGTCGGAGGCGACGAGGAGTTCGCGCACCCGGGCGCGCGCCGCGTCGCCCTCCTCACCGGCCGCCTCCGCCCCGAGTCCCGGGATCACGAACGTTCGGTGCCCCGCGGCGATCGCCTCCTCCAACGCGGGGACGATGGTGCGAGCGCCGAGGCCCACCGCCACGACATCGGGACGCCAGGGCAGATCCGCGATCGAGGCCACGCAGGGGGCGCCTCCCGCCGTCTCGCGGGTCGGGTGCACGCCGACCACCTCGCCGCCGTGCGCGGACAGGTTCTCGATCAGGGTGTAGCCGAGTCCGCGATCCGAGGCCCCGACCACGGCGGCGCGCCGGATGTCGAGGAGCGGTGCGAAGTCGGTGCGCAGGCCATCGGTCATGGTGTTCTCAGCATCTCCTCGATCCGGCTGGAGCGATCCTCATCCTCCGGCCCGAGCCGCAGGACACCCGGAGCGAGACGGTACTGATCGCGGAGGATCTCCGCGAGGATTCCCCGCTCGGTCTCCGCCACGGCGGCGGCGCGACCGCGCTCGACGAGGGCGGTCAGGGCGGCGAGGTACGCGAGCCAGGCGGCAGCGTCGCCGCTCCGGATCAGCATGCGGATGCGCTCCTCGCCGAGATCGCCGGCGGGCTCGCCGAGGGCCCCTGCGATGCGTTCGACGAGGATCGGACCGAAGCGCTCCACCTCGGGCGTCAGACCGAGCCAGTCGTGACGGCCGTGCCTAGGGCCCGTCATCGATGCCGGGAACCGCCTCGCGCAGGAGATCGTGGAAGTGGCCGACCGCGTTCTCGTTGTCGTTGAGGACGCCGCGGGTGTAGGTCAACGACTCGAGACCGGCCTGGACGCCATCGCAGAGCGTGACGTCCTCGTCCATCACCTCGGAGTTGATCAGCCCGTTGAGGCGGCGCGCGACGCGGTCGCGCGCTCCCTCCGATGGCGAGCGGAAGACCATCGACAGGGTGGTCGTCGCCCGTGCGCCATCCGGATGCAGCTGCCAGATGTCGATCGAGTCCGGATAGATGTCGATGAACTGGGCGGGCCACAGGTGGACGTACGTCCACTGCTCCGCGAGCTCCGGCGGGAACTCCGGCATCGGCCGCTGCAGTCGCTGGTAGAGACGCTCGACCAGGTCACGCGACGGATTGTCGCGCAGCGGTCCGTCGATCCAGGCCGCCCGCCGATGCAGGGTCGCGCGGTAGCGCGGATAGTCGAGCAGGCGCAGCAGGCCGGGGTGTCCCACGGGGACGTGGTAGCCCTCGAGGTAGTTGTCGGCGAGCGTCTTCCAGTTGTGCTCGTAGCGATCGACGCGACGCGCCGTCTGGGCGTCGGGGACGAGTGCCCGCGCGGCTCGCACGCTGCGGGCGCGGAGGGCGTCGGGCAGGCCGCGCAGGATCTCCCGTGGCTGCACCTCACGCGTCGCGACCGGCACGAGGCGCTCGATCCCGAGACCCTCGAAGCGCTCGGCGATGTCACCGAACCAGTCACGCAGCGGCTCGGCGGCGGGATCCATGTTCACGAACACGAGGCCGCCGAGCGTGTCGACCCGGAACTCCGGCAGGCGCACCTGATCGCGGTCGAAGTCCTCCCCGAACCCGCGCCCCTCCGGCATCGCGGCGAGCGAGCCGTCGAGCCGGTACGTCCAGCCGTGGTACGGGCAGCGCAGGACCTTGCCGCACGAGCCGCTGCCGCTCGCGAGCTGCGCGGCGCGGTGACGGCAGACGTTCGAGAAGGCGCGCAGCTCGCCGTGCTCGTCGCGGACCACGACGACGGGCTCGCCGGCGATCGTGCCGGTGGCGTAGTCGCCCGACTCGCGCACCTCGGAGACATGGCCGATCACCATCCAGGCGCGGGCGAACACCTCGCGTCGCTCGCGCTCGAGGATCGCCGGATCCGAGTAGGCGCTGGCGTGCAGGGTCAGGGGCGCGCCACCAGATCGCGTCGCCCGTTCCCGCCGGCGAGTCGCGCTCACGCGCACAGCTCCTCGTCCAGCACCCGCTCCAGCAGGCGCTGCGCCTCCGCGCGCGGTACCGAGCCGATCAGCAGGTGCTCGCCAAGCCCGTCGACGAACGCCGTCAGGCGCAGCGCCGCCTCGGCCGCGTCGAGTGCCGGCGGCCGGCGCCTCGCCGATCTGCTCGGCGACCATGCCGATCCAGCGCAGGGAGCGCTCGACCACGGCGTCACGCAGGTCCTCGCTGAAGATCGCGAGGCGCTGCAGCTCGCTCCACAGGATCCAGCCGTCGCGGATGTCGGCGTCGTCGGAAAGCTGCTCGGCCAGCAGGCGGCGGACGCGCTCGCGCGGGTCGGCGACCTCGGCGAGACGCCGCTGGGCCGCTTCCGTCGCGCGCTGGTCCTGCAGCACGAAGGCCTGTCGCACGAGCTCGTCGCGGGTGGCGAAGTGGTAGTGCAGCAGGGCGCTGGAGACGCCGGCCTCAGCCGCCACCGTCGCCATCCGCAGGCCGTCCACTCCGTCACGTGCGATCACGCGGCAGACGGCGAGCAGGATCGCGGTCCGGCGGTCCGGGGCGGTCTCCGCGGCGGAGAGGCTGACTGCGTGATCAGGCACGGGTGGAATCATACCCGACGACCGCGGACGACGCTGGCCGCGTGCCTAGGAGACGTCGGCCAGCGCACGGGCGTAGGCGGGATCCGCCGGCCGCAGCCAGGTGGCCAGTCGATAGCTGCCACGCGCTCCGGCGATATCGCCGACGCCCTGGCGAGCCCGTCCCTGCAGGTAGTAGGCGTAGTGGTCGTTCGGCGCAGCCTCGATCGCAGCCTCCGCCTCGGGCAGGGCGTCGCGAAAGCGCCGCGCCCGCAGATAGGCCAGGGCCAGCAACTCCCGGATCGACCCGCTCGCGGGGGAGCGGTCGCGGGCCGCCTCGAGCGGCGGGATGGCGGCCAGGTACTCCCCGGCGTCGAGATGGCGCCGCCCCTCCGCGTAGAGGTCGTAGACGCCCTCGTCCATGCCCCGAGTCTAGCCCGCGTCCCGCCGCGGGCGCCGAGACGGCCGCACGGCCCCGCGCAGCCGCGCCCGCCGGTCGATGCGGCCGCGCACCGTCCGCACCAGCTCGCGGGTCTCGCGGCGCGCCACGCGCAGCGCCCCGCGCGCATCCTCGGGCGGCGCGTAGCGGGCCTGCTCGAGGGCGATCGACCACGCCACGGCATCGATCCCGTGCAGACGGCGCAGCGCGCGCGCGACGGCGGCGGCGTCAGCGTCACGCGTACTCGCGCCCTGGTCGGCGAGCCAGCAAGCGAGGACGTCACGCAGCGCAACCGCTCCGGGCCCGGGCTCCTCGACGGCGAACGCGCGCGCGTGACGGCGCAGCTTGCGAAGCCAGATCGCGAGGCCGACCGTGAAGGCGGCGAGCACCAGCAGCCCGGCCACCGCAGCCATGCCGCCGAGTCCCGCGCCCCCGTCCAGGTCCGTGGCCGCTCCGCCGGTCGCCCCCGCTCCGGCGTCCGCCGCGCCGCGGTTCGGCCCCTCCGCGCCGCGATCGCCCGGCGGCCCGATCAGGCCCGACAGGGCATCACCCCCGACCCCCGCGGCGCTCTGCGCGAAACTGGGGGACGTGCTCGAGGTCGACAGCGGGAGGGATCGCGTCGGCGTCGGCTCGAACGCGACCCAGCCGGCGTACGGAAAGCTGACCTCCACCCAGGCGTGCGCATCCCGGTTCGTGATGACCCGGCGATCGCCGTCCGCCTCGCCCTGGGTGAACCCGACCGCGACACGCGCCGGGATCCCGTGCAGCCGCAGCAGCGCAGCCATCGCACCCGCGAAGTACTGGCAGTGCCCGCTGCGCGCCGACGACAGGACGAACTGCGGCAGCGGCCCGATCGGGGCGCCCGTCGCGTAACTCGCCGACTCGTCGTAGCGGAACTCGCGTTGGAACCAGTCCTCGAGCAGCACCGCGGCCTGGTACGGCGTCTTCGCCGCCCGCGTCTGCTCGCGCGCGACCCGGTAGGCGCTGCGCCATCCGGCCAGCGCTCCCGCTCGCGCTCCGCCCTCGGCGATCCGGGCGTCGAGCATGCGCATCACCTCGCGCTCGCGCCCCGGTACCCCGAAGGCAGGGAGGGCGAGACCGCCGACCGAGACCAGCGCAGCGGGTGGCGCGGGTACCGAGTCGGGGTCGCCCACGCGCGGCGGGCGACTCTCGTCGAGCCGATCCTGGCCGAACGGACCCGGCTGCGACAACGCACCGTCGGCGGCCGCGGCTTGGCGCTGGTCGGCACCGGCGCTCCACGGCGCGACCGCATCGCGGTCGGCGTAGCGCCCCACCACGGGATCGTCGCCGACGCCCTCGACCAGCGCCGTCGCCGGATCGGTCGGAGCCCCCAGGAGGTCGGCGTCGAGGAGCTCAGGGGTGGTCGGCACGCGCACGACTCGGGCGGTGAAGACCGTGCCGACGGGAAGCCGCTGCGCGAGCGCCACCGACCCCGTCGGGAAGAGGTCGACGGGCAGCGCCGAGTCCGGCAGGCCCTCGACGGCGACGGTGCCGCCGGGCAGGGGCAGCGCGAGGGTGTCGAGCGCCACGTTGCGCACTTCGACCGCGCGTATCGGCCGCTCCCCGATGCGAGCGACCGGGGCGACCCCGCTCGCGGGCAGCGCGAAGGCGCCGGTCGAGGAGGAGGCCGCGCCGACGCCGGCGTCACGCCAGCGCACCGCATCGAAGCCCTCGAGCACGCCGACCCGCAGATACCCGATGTCGCGGCCGGCGACCTCGAGGACGACCACCTCCTCGCCACGGAAGTCGAGCGACTGCAGCGTCTGCTCCCAGACGAAGCCGACCCCGACGGGCTCCGGCTCCTCAACCGTCCATTCCTGCCAGCCCCAGGCGGGTCCCCCGACGGCCAGCGGGCCGGCCAGCGCGAGGAGCCCGGCGAACGCGAGCAGGGCCCCCGAACCCAGCACCGCGCGCAACCTCCGCCCGTCGGCGGCGCGACCGACCAGGCCGAGCGACGCCACCCCGAGCGCCGCCAGCCCGAGCGCGTGCGCCCAGACGGGCTCCACCCCTATGAAGAGGCTGCCGACGGCGGCGGCCGCGGCCACCGCGAGGATCGCCGGCAGCGGCGCGCGGCACGCCATCAGGGCCACGGCGGCGGCGAGCACGAGCACCAGCCCGACCAGCCGCACGACCGCGACCGCGTCGGGCTCGGCCGCGGCGTCCGCCGGGTACAGGACCTGCACCCATGCACGCGCCATCTCGCCCAGCGCCCGTCCCGTCGCACGCAGATAGCCGCTCGCCCCGAGATAGCCGTCAGGCCCGGCGACATCCTCCTGCACCGGCCAGCGTCCGGTGCGCAGGCCCCCGGCGGCGAGCACCGCGGCGAGGCCCGCCAGCGCCGCTCCCGCGCTGCGCGGCAAGCCGGCGGGGAGCAGGCGCACCAGCCAGGCCACCGCGGCGCAGGCGACGACCGCGCCGAGAGCCCCGGTCCAGGCCTCAGCCGGATCGAGCAGCGGCCGCAGGTAGGCGACGACGACCGCGCCGCAGAGCACCGCGAGCACCGTCGCGACCACCCCGTCGACGGCGCGGCGCCTCATGCGCCCTCCGCCGCCGCAGCGGCCTCGTCGGCTCCCACCGCCACCACCTCCACCGTCCCACGCCGGCCCGCCCGCGCGGCCCAGTCAGCGAGCGCCGGCGTGGGCTCGGCCGTGACCACGACGATGGTGCGCGCCGCCCGCGCATCGGGACAGCGCTCCAGCCGCGCCGCCAGATCGTCGCCGCGGCCGGATTCGGCGCAGGACAGCGCATCGAGGGCGAGGCTGCGCGCCGTCGCCGTGCCGTCCAGCAGCACCCGCACCCGGCGCTCCTCCTCGACGGCCAGGACCGCTCCCGCGTCGCCCCGGTTGAGGGCGGTGGCGATCGCCGCCGACCGGCGCAGCGCCGCGTCGACCGCCAGGGCTGCGGCGGCGCCGCCGGCGGCGCCGGGATCGGCCACCACGAGCACCTCGACCCGGCCCGCATCCTCGAGCTCGCGCACCATCAGGGCTCCGGCCCGTGCCGACGTCTTCCAGTCGACCCGCCGCAGCGACTCGCCCGGCTGGTGCTCGCGGATGCCGTGCAGGTCGTAACCCGTGCCGCGCACACGGACGCCATGCCGACGCCCCTCCCCGCCGACGCCACCCTGCCCCGGGACGTCGACGCGGTCCGCGTCCAGCCAGACGACGAACTCGCCCGCGCCGGCGACGGGCCGCTCCACCCGGGCGAACCCGAGCGGATCGCCGATGCGAACCCGCCCACCGACCAGCCGATGCCGACCACGGCGACCGGCGATCCCGGCGATGCGACCGCGTGCCGCACCCGCGTCGGCGCGCAGCGCCACGCTCGCCGACCGGCCGAGCACCTCGAGCTCGAGAGCGGCAGCGCGCGGCAGGCGACCCTCGACCGCGAGATCACAGGCCCATGGGCGCCCCTCGATCGGCCGCGCGGGGGTGACGCGCGCGACGAGGCGGAGATCCGCCGACCGGTACCGCAGGCACAGGGCGAGGGCGACCAGGGGACCGACCATGAACGCGACGCCGAGCACGCCGAGCACCGGGGCGCCGAAGCCCCGCGCCGCCACGTACAGGCCGACACCGGCGGCGAACACGGCCCATCCGCGACCGGTCGGCATCCCTACAGCGGCAACGGCGTGCGGGCGACGATGTCCGCGATCACCTCGGCGGGTTGCATGGCTGAGGCTCGCGCCTCGGCGGACGCGACGACGCGGTGGGCGAGGACGAGCGGAGCGACCTCCGCGACGTCGGCCGGGGTCGCGAAGTCGCGTCCGTCGAGCAGCGCGCGCGCCCGCGCCATCCGCAGCATCGCGACGCCCGCGCGCGGGCTCGCGCCGAGGGACAGGCGTACGTCGTCACGGGTGCGCGCGAGGATCCCGACGGCGTACTCGTGGACCGATCCGTCGACGTGCAGCTCGCGGGCGAGGCGGATCGCCGCCCGCAGTTCGTCCACGTCGGCGACGGGCGCAACCGCGTCGACCGGGTCGCCGGCGGCGCTGTCGGCGAGCAGACGCACCTCGTCATCGCGCGAGGGGTACCCGAGCGAGAGCAGCATCGCGAAGCGATCCAGTTGGGCCTCCGGCAACGGGAAGGTGCCCTCGAACTCGATCGGGTTCTGGGTCGCGATCACCATGAAGGGCGGAGCGATCCGATGGCTCGTGCCGTCGACGGTGACCTGACGCTCCTGCATCGCCTCGAGCAGCGCGGCCTGGGTCTTCGGCGATGCCCGATTGGCCTCGTCGACGAGCAGGAGATTGGCGAAGATCGGCCCCGGCCGGAAGTGGAACTCGTGGTCGCGCTGGTCGAACACCTCCACCCCGGTGATGTCGCCCGGCAGGAGGTCCGGGGTGCACTGGATGCGGGCGAAGTCGACGCCGACGGCCCGCGCGAGGGCGCGAGCGAGCGCGGTCTTGCCGACCCCCGGGACGTCCTCGAGCAGGATGTGCCCCTCCCCGACGAGCGCGGTCAGCAGGTGGCCGATCAGACCCGGCGGCGTGCGCACGGCGCGATCGACCTCGTCGTGGACGCGCCCCAGCGCGCCCACCGCACGCTCTGCCGCCAGCTGGGGACCCGCGCCGTCCATACGCCGAGTCTATCGGCGGCGCGGGCCCGACGGCCGACCGACGCCGCTAGAGCGCGGCTCCGGCGGCGAACAGCCGGTCGAGCAGCCGGTAGGTGATCCCCCACAGCACGACGTCCGCCGCGTCCGGATGCGGCAGGCGCCAGGCGGATACGCGCGTCGGGGCCTCCGGCACCTCCGCGCTCACCCGCTCGAGGTCGATGAACGGCGTCCACCAGGCCGCCGACAGCTCGTCGGACAGGACCAGCGGACGCTCCTCCGTGATGTGCGCCACGTACGCGCCGATCAGGATCGGGAACGTCCGCGGCTGCAGCGGCTCGAGCATCCCGAGCACGCTGCCCGCGCCGAGCGGGTCGAACCCCACCTCCTCGAGGGTCTCGCGCGCCGCCGCGGCGAGCGGATCGGCATCCTCCGGCTCGACGCGCCCGCCCGGCAGGCCGACGTGTCCCGACCACGGGTCGCCCGCGCGCACGGCGCGGCGGCAGAGCAGGATCTCCGTGCCTCGTGCGCCCTCGCGCAGGCACAGCATCACGCTCGCGGTCGCGGCCGGCGGCTCGCCGTCGAGCGTGCCGCGCAGCCGCACGGCGAGATCCGGGATCGCGGGAACGGGCGCCACACCCCGAGGGTACCGCCCCCGACGCGGCGGCGGGTACCCTGCGACCATGGAACGGCTGTGGGCGCCCTGGCGACTCGAGTTCGTGACGGCGGCCGCGAGCCCCGAGCCACTCGCATGCGTGTTCTGCGCGGCGCCGGAGCGCGGCGACGACCGAGCCGCCCTGATCGTCCACCGCGGTGAGCGCTGCTTCGCGATGCTGAACCTCTATCCCTACACGAACGGGCACCTGCTGATCGCGCCGTATCGGCACCTCGCGCAGCCGGGAGAGCTCGACGCCGACGAGCGAGCCGAGCTGTGGGACCTGCTCGACCGCGGCCTGCGCACCCTCGGCGAGACCCTGGAGCCGCACGGTGCGAACGCCGGTCTCAACCTGGGCCGCGCCGCCGGAGCGGGCATCGAGGGCCATCTGCACCTGCACGTGGTCCCGCGCTGGAACGGCGACACCAACTTCATGCCGGTCCTCGGTGAGACACGCGTGATGCCGCAGTCGCTGGACGACGTCTGGCGTCTGATCCACGGGGCATGGGTACCCTCTGGAACATGACGCTCGATCCCGCCATCTTCAAGGCCTACGACGTCCGCGGCATCGTCCCGGACCAGCTCGATCCCGACGGCGCGCGTCGCATCGCGCGCGCCTACGTGGAGGCGTTCCGCCCGAAGCGGATGGCGATCGGACACGACATGCGCCTGTCGTCGCCCGAGCTCGCGACCGCCGCGGTGGCGGGCGCGACCGAGGGCGGCGCCGACGTGGAGATGCTGGGCCAGATCGGGACGGAGATGCTCTACTTCGCCGTCGCCGAGAACGGACTCGACGGCGGCCTGATCGTGACCGCGTCGCACAATCCGGCCGAGTACAACGGCATGAAGATCGTCCGCGCGGGCGCGCAGCCGGTCGGCAGCGCGTCGGGACTCAACGAGGTCAAGGCGCTGGCCACCGGCGATGCGGCCCTGCCGGCGGCGGCGCAGCCCGGCCGGGCGACGCCCGTCGACGTCCTGCCCGCCTACGCCGAGCGGATGCTGTCCCTCGTCGACGTCGACGCCATGCGCGACCTCGAGGTGGTCCTCGACGGCGGCAGCGGCATGGCCGGCACGATGCTCGGGCCGATCCTCGAGCGGCTTCCGATCCGGGCCGTGCCGTACTTCCTCGAGCCGGACGGCGCCTTTCCCGATCACCAGCCGAACCCGCTGCTCGAGGAGAATCGCGCGTTCATCGAGGAGAAGGTGCGGGAGCGCCCCGGTGCCATCGGCATCGCCTGGGACGGCGATGCCGACCGCTGCTTCTTCATCGACGAGGACGGCGCGTTCGTGCCGGGGGACTTCGTCACCGCACTGCTCGCGGAGGAGGTTCTGCGCCTCCACCCCGGCAGCACCATCCTCTACGACGTCCGCGCCTCCCGGGCCGTGCCCGACACGGTCGAGCGCGGAGGCGGCACGGCCGAGGTGTCGCGCGTCGGCCACGCCTTCATCAAGGTGGCGATGAGGGAGACGGGCGGCGCGTTCGCCGGCGAGGTCTCCGGGCACTACTACTTCCGCGAGTTCTACGGCGTCGACACGGGCATCCTGCCGGCGCTGCTCGTGCTGCAGCTCGTGTCGCGCTCGGGCCAGCGCCTCGCGGACCTGCTGGCACCGCTGCGCGAGCGGTACCACATCACCGGAGAGATCAACTCTCCCGTCCCCGACGTCGCGCTGAAGCTGCAGGAGCTCAAGGACCGCTACGGGCCGGGAGGCGAGATCAGCCATCTCGACGGCATCTCGATCGACCACCCCACGTGGCGCTTCAACGTGCGTCCGTCGAACACCGAGCCGCTGCTGCGCCTCAACCTCGAGGCCACGACCGAGGCCGAGATGATCGAGCGCCGCGACGAGGTCCTCGCGGTGATCCGCGGATGAGCGACGCCGCCCGCGTCGCCGACGAGGTCGCCGCGATCGTCGACGGCGGCGAGGAGTCCGACGCGATCCTGCGCGCCGCGATCGAGCGGCTCGCCGCCGCCCTCGGCGCGGGCGCCGGCAACCGCTTCGTCGAGGAGGGCGCCCTCGCGGACGGCCC
>JBMTER010000008.1:0-19828 GCA_049433345.1 Gaiellales bacterium
CCCCGAGGCGCTAGGACGGCAGGGTGTTGCCGTCGAACGGCTCGATGCCGTTCAGGTACGCGATCACCTCGTCGACGCCCATCACGTCGCCGAACTTGGCGTCGATGTCGAAGAGGTTCCACTCGACGACGCCGGCGACGCGGTCGCCGACGCACTCGCGGGGAACGATCGGCCGGAAGCCGTACGCGATCGCGTCCTCGACGGTGTGGCGGACGCAGCCCGCCATCGTCACGCCGGTCACGATCACCGTGTCGACGCGGTGCGCGGAGAGGAAGCCCTGCAGCCAGGTGCCGTGGAAGCCCGAGGCGCGCTTCTTGGTGATCACGAGGTCGCCGTCCTTGAGCAGGCGCTCGTCGATCGCGGCCTCGTAGGTGCCCTCCTCGAGGACGTCGACCGGGATCTTGTTGTGCCACAGGCCCATGTCGCTCCACTCGCCGCGCGTGTTCTTCGCGTAGGCGGTGGTGGTGTGGACGATCGGCACGTTCTTCGCACGGCCGGCGTCGAGCAGGCGCTCCATGGCCGGGATGATCGTGTCCATGTGGTCGCACGAGAACGCGTGGCCGGGGCGCGTCCAGGCGTTGGCGAGGTCGATGTCGATGATCGCGGGGCGCTTGCCGAAGCCGATGCGCCGCTGGAAGCCGCGCTGCTGGTACAGCTCGGAGTCCTCCGCGAAGATCTTGTCGAGCATCTCCTGCAGTTCGCTCATGGTGGGTCGTTCCTCCTGGGGTGGTGCGTCGGGTCGGGGGCCGGCTCCGCGGCGCGCGGCGCGGAGGCGGTCGGTGGCCTCGCGGTCGACGGCGAGGCCGAAGCCCTCGCCGACGAGCACGACGCCGTAGTCCTGCGCGGCGAGGTCGCGCGTGGTGAACTCGTCGAGCACGTCGCTCAGCACGAGCTCGGGATCGCGGTCGAGCGGGTCGCCGTAGCCGCCGCCCGACGGGACCGTGATCTGCAGGCTGTCGCCGGCGGCCAGCTTGGCGCCGGTCACCTTGCTGTACCAGGCCTCCTCGTCGGGGCGGCCCGGGTTGCGGACCATCGAGCCGTTGCGGCCCTCGTGTCCGCCGAAGATGCCCCACGGGACATCCGAGTCGTGGCGCTCGCCCTCGCAGGTCACGATCGTGTCCGTGAGGAACGTGTTGACGCGGACGATGCCGATGCCGCCGCGCCACTTGCCCGCGGCGGCGGCCTCGTCGCGCAGCTCGTAGCGGTCCGTCCGCATCGGGAAGCGCCACTCGAGCTCCTCGATCGGGTTGTTGCGGGTGTTGGCGATCAGGTTGTCGACGGAGTCCATCGCGTCGCGATCGGGGCGTCCGCCGTAGCTGCCCTCGTCGACCTCGAGGTAGACCCAGTACTCGCCCTCCTCCTCGACGTAGCCCGAGTAGGAGAGGAAGTGGATGTGGGCCGAGTTGCCCGCGGTGATCTGGTTCGGGATCACGGGGGCGAGGGCCCGCAGCACCAGGTCGACCGCGCGCTGGGCCTGCGAGAAGCGGGCGAAGCAGGCGCGCGGGTACTTCGGGTTGTAGATCGTGCCCTCGGGCGCGATCACCTCGATCGGCCGCAGCATGCCCTCGTTCTGGGGCACGAAGACCGGGTAGGTGGCCTCGTCGAGGAACATCATGCGGGCGATGAAGGTCATGCCCGACACGGTGGTGCCCTCGAACGGGCAGTTGTAGCCCGTCGGCACCTCGGGGCTCGAGCCGGTCAGGTCGACGACCATCTTGTCGCCCTCGATCCGGACCGTGACCTTGATCGGCAGCTTCTGCCCGCGGTTGCGGCCGTCGTCGTCGAGCCAGCCCTCCTCGGGGCCGTAGACGCCGTCGGGGACCTTCGCGATCTCCTGGCGCAGCATCCGCTCCGCGTAGTCCATCCAGTGGTTGGCGGCCCCCGTCACGGCGTCGGCGCCGTAGCGGGCCGCCAGCTCGGCGAAGCGGGTCTTGGCCCGCTCGCAGGCCGCGATCATGGCCTCGATGTCGCCGCGGTTGTGGGTGGGAGTGCGGGTGTTCTCGAGGATGTGCTTGAACAGCGACTCCTGCCAGACGCCCTTGTCCGCGAGCTTGACGGCGCGGTAGATGTTGCCCTCGGACCAGTTGTCGACGAGGTCGATGGCGAGGCCCGGGTAGGCGCCGCCGATGTCGAGCAGGTGGGCTGAGGCGCCGGTGAAGCCGATCAGCTCGCCCTCGTGGAAGACCGGCATCACGATCGCGACGTCGGGGGAGTGCGTCGCCCCGAGGTACGGGTCGTTGTGGAGGATGACGTCGCCCTCGTGGATGTCGTCGCCGAGCAGGCTGATGACGCCCTTGACGATCTTCGGCATCGCCCCCATGAACATCGGCGTCGAGTCCGACTCGGCGATGTTGTTGCCCTCGCGATCGAACAGGCCGGCGCCGAGGTCCTCGGACTCGCGGATGATCGACGAGTAGGACATGCGGTAGAGGACGCCCGCCATCTCCTTGGCGATGGCGTTGAAGGCGCCGCCGATGACGCGCATCAGGATCGGCTGTGCGAGGCCCGCGTCGCCGCCCTTCGCCTTGCGCGCCTCGATGCGCGGGGTGACGTCGATCACGAGGTTGCCGTAGCGGTCGACCTCGATCACGAAGTCGGGCGGCACGATCGTCGTGGTGTCGTACTGCTCGACGATGGCGGGGCCCTCGATGCGATCGCCGGCGCGCAGCTTCTCGCGCTCGTAGAACGGGGTCGGGCAGGAGCGGGCGTCGCCGTCGACGTCGAAGACCACGTCGCGGGTCTCGATCAGCGCGGCGGAGACGTCCCCGGTGCCCCGCTCGGCCTCGGGCCACTGCAGCTCGTCGATGCGGCCGATGCCGACCGCGCGGATGTTGATGATCTCGACGGGTGCGTCGAAGCGGTGCCCGTACTCGCCCTCGTGGGCGATGTGGAAGGCCTCGACGAGCTCGTCGGACCAGCCGGGCCGCGACGGGTCGCCGGCCGGCACATCGAAGCGGACCTCGTAGCCCTGGCCGGCGTAGCGGCAGTCGGCGAGGCGGCGGATCAGCCGGCGGTCCTCCGGCACGGCATCGGCGTCGAGTTGGGCGACGGCCTGCTGGACGAGTTCCTCGAACTTGGCCTGGAGGCGCGCGGCGTCGAGCGTGGCCACCGCCTGGCGCTCCGTGCCGACGTACTCGTGCTGGAGGTCGGTGGCGAGCAGGCCCGTCGCGGCGACGATGCCGGGATGCGGCGGGACGAGGACGCGCGGGATCTCGAGCTCGAGCGCGACGTCGAAGGAGAACAGCGGGCCCGCGCCGCGGTCGGCGACGAGGGTGAAGTCACGCGGGTCGTAGCCGCGACGCACCGAGTTGACCTCGATGTTCTGGGTCATGCCGAACTTCTGGATCTGCAGGGCGCCGAGGGCGGCCTGCTCCGGGGTCATGCCGAGCTCCGCCGCGAGCTCCTCGATCACGCTCCCGGCCAGCTCGGGCTTGAGGGCGAGGCCGCCGCCGACGAGGCCGCGCTCGGGGCGCAGCCGGCCGAGGAAGACCTGGGCGTCGGTCGAGGTCGGCAGCGTCCCGCCGCGGTCGTAGCAGGCGGGGCCGGGGTCGGCACCGGCGGACTGCGGGCCGACGCGGAACACGCCGCCCTCGTCGACGTACGCGATCGAGCCGCCGCCGGCGCCGATCGTGTCGATGTCGACCATCGGGACCATCGCCTGGTAGTCGCCGACCTTGGTGTCGAGCAGGTGGCGCATGCGCATCTGCCCACCGGCGGCGACGCCGACGTCGGCCGAGGTGCCGCCGATGTCGAGGGTGATGACCGAGTCGTACCCGGCCATCCGGCCGGCCCAGATGCCGCCGATCAGGCCGGCGACGGGACCGGACATCAGCAGGTTGACCGGGCGACGCGAGGCCGCCTCGACCGTGGCCATGCCGCCGGACGACTGCATCAGCTGCACGCCGTGCTTGAACCCGGCCTCGCGCATCGCGCTGGCGAAGCGATCGAGGTAGCGCGACACCTTCGGGCCGACGAAGGCGTTGAGGGCGACGGTGCTGAAGCGCTCGTACTCGCGGTAGAGCGGAATCACGTCGCTCGAGATCGACGGGTACGCCTCGGGGTACTCCTCGGCGATGATCTCGGCGACCCGCTGCTCGTGGGCGGGGTTGAGATAGGAGTGCAGGAAGCAGACGGCGATCGCCTCGACGCCGGCCTCCCGGAGCAGGCGCACCTCGCGCCGCACGGCCTCCTCGTCGAGCGGGGTGACGATCTCGCCGTCGGGGGCGGTCACGCGCTCGGCGACGACGCGGCGGTGGCGGCGCTTGACGAGCGGTCGGGCCTGCCACGGCAGGTCCTGCTGGATCGAGAAGTTGAGGGGCTTCTTGTGGCGGGCGATGTGGAGGATGTCGCGGAAACCCTCCGTCGTGATCATCCCGACCTCGGCGCCCTGGTGGGTGAGGGCGATGTTGGTGGCGACGGTCGTGCCGTGCAGGAGGTTGTCGATCTCGGACAGCTGCACGCCGCCCTTCTCGCACAGGCGGTTGATGCCCTCGACGACGCCGCGGGCGGGATCGTCCGGGGTGGACGGCACCTTGTCGACGGTGATCCGCCCGGCCTCCTCGTCGACCAGGATCAGGTCGGTGAACGTGCCGCCGACGTCTACTCCGATGCGCTTCACGTGGTGCTCCTCTGGTGGTCGCGCAGTGCGCGATACCTGCCTCTTGACCCAGAGAATACAGTGTATACACTAGAATGCAAATGACGCCCCCCGCCCCCCAGCCGATACGATCCCGACGCATGGAAGCCGCCGCCGCGCGACCGCCGATCGCCGATGTCCTGCGCGAGGCCATTCGCCAGGGCCTGCTCGCGCCGGGCCAGCCGCTGATCCAGGCCGCGATCGCCGAGGCGATGGGCGTCAGCCGGATCCCCGTCCGCGAGGCGCTCTACACGCTCGCGGCCGAGGGCGTCGTGACCTTCGGCGACGACGGCGGTGCACGGGTCACCGAGCTGACGCCGGCGGAGGTCGACGAGCTGTGGACCCTGCGCGCCCTCGTCGAGGCCGAGATGGCCCCCGGGGTCGTGCGCAACGCGACCGACCGCGACGTCGCCAGCCTGCGGGCGCTCGTCGGCGCGATGGACGACCTCGACCCGACGACGTGGTCCGAACGCAACTACGCGCTCCACCTCGAGCTCTACCGACTCTCCGGACTGCGCCACTTCGCCGATGCCGCCGCGCGCATCCTCAACCTCATCGAGCCGTACTCCCGCGTCGCGGTCAGCGTGCTGCGCGAGCAGACCGAGGCCCAGGCCGAGCACCACCGCATGGTCGACGCGATCGCCGCCCGCGACGAGGACGCCCTCTCCGACCTGCTGCGCCACCACTCGCATCGCGCCCGCCAGGCACTGCTCGAATACGCCTCGGAGCGTGACGGGGTGGCGGAACGCGAGACGGCGGCCGAGGCGGCGCGCGCCCTCGCACGCCACCTCGGCGGCTGAGGACCGCCCGCCGCGATCGCCCCGTAGGATGAGGCCGATGCGCCGCCTCGCCCTGCTCACCGCGCTCGTCGGCGCCACCCTCGTGCCCGCGATCCCGTCGGCCTCGGCCAACCCGGCCCGCGCGGCCGTCTTCTCCGGCACCGGGATCTGGGTCGACGTCTGGGACTACGGCAAGCGCACGCCCGCGCAGGTCGTGCAGGCCGCGGAGCAGAACGGCACGCCCGTGATCTACATCGAGACCGCCAACTGGCGGTCGAGGGCCGACGTGGTCAACCCGGCCTACGTGCGCGAGGTCGCGCGCCTCGGCCGCGCCGCCGGACTGCGCGTCGTGCCGTGGTACCTGCCCGGCTACCGCAACCTCACGCGCGATCGCCGCCGGCTCGCCGCCGCGGCCGCCGTCGCCGGTCCCGACGGGATCGACGGCCTCGGCATCGACGTCGAGGCGACGATCGTGAAGTCCGGCGCGCTGCGCGCCCGCCGCGCCGCCGGACTCGCCGCGTGGGCCCGGGCGACGTACCCGAAGCTGCCGATCGCCGCGATCATCCCCTCGCCCGTGTCGATGTACTGGCCGGTGTTCCCGTACGCCGAGCTCCACGCCACGTCGGACGCGTTCCTGCCCATGTGCTACCCGTCGCGACGCCACGCGGTCGCCCGGATCTACGCCGATACGGTGGGCTGCGTCGAGCGCCTGCGCCAGCGGACGGGCGACCCCGCGCTCGAGGTGCACGTGATCACGGGCTCGCTGGGACTGTCCGCGCGGCAGCTCGACGCGGCAGCCCGCGGCGCCCGTGACGCGGGGGCCACCGGGTTCAGCCTGTACGACCTCGCCACCACGCGCCCGGGCGGCTGGACGGCCCTCGGCGTCTTCGCCGAGGGCTGACCGGGCCGCCGCGACCCGAGTGCCGATAGAGTGCCGGCGTGGACTACGCCGGCCTCGTCGACGAGGCTCTCGCTCGCCTGCAGGCCGAGGGCCGCTACCGCACGTTCGCGGAGATCGAGCGCATCCCCGGCACCGCGCTCGCACTGCTCGCGAACCCCGACGGCACGACCCGCACCGTCACCGTGTGGTGCTCGAACGACTACCTCGGCATGGCCGCGAGTCCCGCGGTCACCGCGGCCGTGGCCGAGGCGGCGTCCTACGGGGCGGGCTCGGGCGGTACGCGCAACATCTCCGGCACCACGACGATGCACGTCGCGCTCGAGCGCGAGCTCGCCGCCTGGCACCGCAAGGAGGCCGCGCTCCTGTTCTCCTCCGGCTGGGTCGCGAACTTCACCACCCTTGCGGTCCTCGGCTCGGCCCTGCCCGACTGCGTCGTCTTCTCCGACGCCGCCAACCACAACTCGATGATCGAGGGCATCCGCCGAAGCGGCGCCACGGTGCGCGTCTTCCAGCACAACGACGCCGACCACCTCGAGTCGCTCCTGCGCGCCGAGGAGGCGCAGCGTCCGCGCGTGGTCGCCTTCGAGAGCGTCTACTCCATGGACGGCGACATCGCGCCCGTCGCCGACCTCGCCGACGTCGCCCGCCGCCATGACGCCCTCACCTTCGTCGACGAGGTCCACGCCGTCGGCATGTACGGCCCCGAGGGCGCCGGCATCGTCGCCCGCGAGGGCCTCGAGGGCGAGATCGACATCGTGCAGGGCACCCTCGGCAAGGCCGTCGGCGCGATGGGCGGCTACATCGCCGGATCGTCCCGTCTCGTCGACCTCGTGCGCTCCTACGGCGCCGGGTTCATCTTCACCACCTCGCTGGCGCCGGTGGTCGTGGCCGCGGCCCGCGCCAGCGTCGCGCACCTGCGCGCCTCCGACGACGAACGCAGCGCGCTGCACGCGCGCGTCGCGTCCGTCCGCGCCGCGATCGAGGCCGAGGGCATCCCGACCCTGCCGACGGACAGCCATCTGATCCCCGTGATCCTCGGCGATCCCGTGCGCTGCCGCGAGGCCGCGCGCCTGCTGCTCGACCGCCACGCGATCTACGTGCAGCCGATCGACTACCCGACGGTGCCGCGCGGCACCGAGCGCTTCCGGATCACGACGAGCCCGCTGCACACCGACCAGGACGAGCAGGCGCTCGTCCAGGGCCTCGTCGACGTCTGGGAGCGGCTCGAGCTGCCCCGCGCCGGCGAGATCACGCTGCCGGTCGCCTAGAGCCGGGCCCAGTCGACCGGCGCGCCGTCGACCCAGGTCTCCTCGACCGCGATCGAGCGCAGGTCGTCGAGCGGCACGGCCAGCGGATCGTCCGAGAGCACGACCAGATCGGCCAGCTTGCCGGCCTCGAGCGAGCCGACGGCGTGCTCCCGGCGCGTGGCCCGAGCGCCCTCGATCGTGTAGCCGCGCAGCCCCTGCTCGACCGTGATCCGCTGCGCCTCATCGCCGAGCACCGAGCCGTAGCGCGTGGCCCGCGTCGCCGCCGCCCAGACGGCCTCCAGCGGATCGGGGCCGGACACGGGCGTGTCGGAGGAGAGCACGGGCGCGATCCCGGCCCGCGCGAACTCGCCGTACGGGTTGTAGCGGTGCGCGCGCTCGCCGACCGCCTCGAGCAGCGCGTCCCCGACGAGGTAGTGGTGCGTCGGCTGGTTGACCGGGATCACCCCCAGCTCGGCGATCTCCGCGACCTGCCCCTCGGACGGCATGCCGCAGTGCTCGATGCGATGGCGATGGTCGGTGCGATCGACGTCGGAGAGGGCCTCGCGCACCGCCTCCAGCACGATCGCGATCGCCGAGTCGCCCTGCGCATGCGTCCCCGTCTGCAGGCCGAAGCGATGCGCCCGGCGGATCAGGCGACGCAGCTCCTCGGGCTCGTGGTAGAGCTGCCCGTGATGGCACGGGTCGAAGCGGTAGCCGCTCTCGAAGTACGCGGTCAGCCCCGTCAGCGTGCCGTCCGCGTAGAGCTTGAGCCCGGCGAAGGCGAGGTGGTCGTCGCCGAGACGCGAGCGCAGGCCCAGCTCGACGAGCGCCTCGAGCAGGGTCGACAGGGTCAGCATCGAGACGCGCAGCTGCAGGCGCCCGTCGTCGCGGGCCGACAGGTACGTCTCCATCTCGCGGCGCGTGACCTGGCAGTCGGTGACCGAGGTGACGCCGGCGCGCAGCAGCATCGTCTGGGCGTTGCAGAGCAGGTCGACGAGGCGCTCGGGAGCGTCCGGGATGTGGATGTTGGGGCCGTGGTTGAGCGTCTTGACGCCCTCGGGCCCCGTGATCAGGTCGATCGCCGCGTCCCACAGGACGCCGGTCGGCGCGCCGGACGCGTCGCGCTCGATGCGCCCACCGGCGGGATCCGGCAGCTCGCGCGTGATGCCGTTGTCGGCCAGACAGCGCGAGTTGACCATCACGCCGTGTCCGGAGCGGTGCATGACCGCCACCACCCGATCCGTCGCGACGCGATCGAGATCGGCCGCGACGGGGTTGCGCCGCACGTCGAGGTCGCCGTGATGCACTCCGAAGCCCCACACGGGCGCCGTCGGCGGCAGCCCGTCGCGACGGCGGCCGAGCATCTCGACGAGGCCGTCGATCGTGGTCACCTCGGGCGGCGCGCAATCGACCCACGCCGCGCACTGGCCGAGCATCAGGGGGTGCGTGTGCGCGTCGACGAAGCCCGGCATCAGGGTGCGCCCGCCGAGGTCGAGCTCGCGCGCCCCCGCACCGGCGGCGGCGCGGCAGTCGTCGAGCGCGCCGACGTGCAGGATGCGCTCGTCGAGCAGCGCGACGGCCTCGACCCGGCCCGGATCGGCCATCGTCAGGATCGGCCCGCCCGTGATGACCGTGCGGCGGTTCACGCCGCGGCGAAGTCGTCGAAGTCGGGGCGCAGCGTGTCCCGCCAGTAGTCGAGCATGAAGCCGGACCAGTTGTTCTGCACCTTGCCGTCCGCCGTCACGTACCAGGAGCGGCAGCCGCTCGCCCACACCGACAGCGCGAGGTCGCGCTGCAGCTCGGCGTTGAAGCGGGCCTGCGCCTCCGGCCGGATCGCGAGGCTGCGCAGGCCGTCGCGGCGCATCCGCTGGATGCACTTGCGGATGTAGCGGATCTGGCACTCGATCATGAAGATGATCGTGCCGTGGCCGAGGTTCGTGTTCGGCCCGTACAGCATGAACAGGTTCGGGAAGCCGGCGACCGTGATGCCGAGGTGCGCCTGCGGGCCCTCCGCCCAGGCGTCGGCCAGCCGCAGGCCGCCGGCGCCCGTGATCTCCACCGTCGACATGAACTTGGTCGAGTCGAAGCCGGTGCCGAGGATGATCACGTCGAGCGGGCCGATCGTGCCCGACTCCGTCTCGATCGCGTCTGCGGTGACGCGGGTGATGCGGTCCGTGACCAGCTGCACGTTCTCGCGCTGCAGCGTCGGATACCAGTCGTTCGACAGGAGCACGCGCTTGCAGCCGATCCCGTAGCGCGGCGTCAGCCGCTCGCGCAGCTCGGGGTCCGGCACCTGCCGCTCGAGGTGCCGGAGCGCGACCTGCTCCCACTGGCGCGCGCGATCGGAGCCCTGGATCAGCCCCCACCAGCGCTGCCCCGGGCGGAACGCGAGGAAGCCCTTCTCGTTGAACCAGAAGATCCCGAGCCGGTGCAGGCTCTCGACGCCGGGGATCCGCCGGAACGCCCACTTGCGCCGTGGCGAATACGGGAGGTCGCGGCGCGGCACGATCCAGGACGGCGTGCGCTGGAAGACGGCGAGGCTGGCCACCTCCTGCGCGACCTCGGGGACGAACTGGGCCGCACTCGCGCCGTTGCCGATCACCGCGACCCGCTTGCCGCGCAGGTCGCAGCCGTGATCCCAGCGCGCCGAGTGGAACATCGTGCCGGCGAAGCCGTCGAGGCCCTCGATCATGGGACGCTGCGGCTCGTTGAGCTGGCCGCAGGCGAAGATCACGACGTCGAACGCGAGCTCCTCGCCGCCTGCGGTCGTCAGCGTCCAGGTGCATGTCACGTCGTCGTAGGCGGCGCGCTCAATCGACGTCGACAGGCGCAGCCGGTCCGCGAGGCCGCCCTCCGCCACGCAGGTCTCGAGGTACGCGCGGATCTCCTCGTGCCCCGCGTACGTCTTCGACCAGTCGTGCTTGCGGCGGAACGAGAAGGAGTAGAGGTGCGAGCCGATGTCGCACGCCGCTCCCGGATAGGCGTTGTGGAACCAGGTGCCGCCGACCGCGGGCGCGGCCTCGAGGATCTCGAACGAGCGGATCCCGGCCTCCTGCAGCTTCAGCGCCATGCCGATGCCGCTGAAGCCCGCGCCGATGATCGCGATCCGCGGCGATCCCGTGCCGTTCCCCCCGCTCACGCCCCGCAGCGTAGCGCCGCCCCGGGGGCGAGCCGGAGGCGGGGACGCGGGTAGACTGCCCGAGGCGCGGAGTCGCGCGCCCCAAGCGAGGAGCGCGCATGGATCTCGACCTGCCGAGCGAGTACGAGGACTTCCGGGCGGTCGTCCGCGA
Source organism: Gaiellales bacterium (assembly GCA_049433345.1). Lineage (GTDB taxonomy): Bacteria > Actinomycetota > Thermoleophilia > Gaiellales > F1-60-MAGs149 > F1-60-MAGs149. The sequence continues at coordinate 10,854 of JBMTER010000008.1, forward strand.
TTTCGCCGAGACGCGGATCGCGCCGATCGCGGAGGAGCTCGACCGCGAGCACCGCTTCCCCTACGAGATCGTCGCGGAGATGGCCCAGCTCGGGCTGATGGGCATCCCGTTCCCCGAGGAGATCGGCGGTGCGGGCGGCGACACGCTCCTCTACGCGATCGCCGTCGAGGAGCTGACCCGCGTCGACGCCTCGGTCGGCGTGACCGTGGCCGCGCACACCTCGCTCGGCACGATGCCGATCCACCTGTTCGGGACCGACGAGCAGCGCACCCAGTGGCTGCCCGACCTGGTCGCCGGGCGCGCGCTCGCCGCGTTCGGGCTGACCGAGCCGGAGGCCGGCTCCGACGCGGGCAACCCGCGCACCCGGGCAGAGCTGGAGGACGGCCACTGGCGGGTCAACGGCTCGAAGATGTTCATCACCAACTCGGGCACCGACATCACGCGCTGCGTGACGATCACGGCACGAACCGGCGAGGACGAGATCTCGAACATCATCATCCCGAACGGCACCTCGGGCTACACGATCAGCGCACCGCTGCGCAAGATGGGCTGGAACGCCTCCGACACGCGCGAGCTGACCTTCGCGGACTGCCGGGTTCCCGAGGGGAACCTGCTCGGCCCGCGCGGCATGGGCTTCAAGCAGTTCCTGCAGATCCTCGACGGCGGCCGCATCTCGATCGCCGCGATGGGCCTCGGCACGATGCAGGCCGCCTACGACCTGTCCCTCGCCTACGCGCGCGAGCGCAACCAGTTCGGTCGGCCGATCAAGGACTTCCAGGCGATCCGCTTCAAGCTGGCCGACATGGCCGTCGACCTCGAGGCCGCGCGCGCGCTCGTCTACCGCGCCGCCTGGCTGAAGGACCAGGGGCGCCCGTACGCGCAGGCCGCGGCGATCGCGAAGCTCCACACCGGCGAGGCGTCGAACCGGGCGGTCAACCAGGCCGTGCAGATCCACGGCGGCTACGGCTACATGGACGAGTACCCGATCTCGCGGATCTACCGCGACCAGAAGGTGCTCGAGATCGGCGAGGGCACGAACGAGGTGCAGCGGCTCGTGATCGCCCGCGGGCTCGGCATCTGACCTAGCCGCGCACGGCCCGCTCGCCGTCCCGCGGCACGATCGCCATCGCGTCGATCTCGATCATCAGCTCGGGCAGGGCGAGGCTGCGCACCTCGACGATCGTGTCGGCCGGGTACGGGGGCGTGAAGTGGCGCTGGCGCAGCTCCATGATCCTCGGGAACTGCGCCATGTCGGTCAGGTAGATCGTGACCTTGAAGACGTCCTCGAGCCCGCAGCCGCCGAGCGCCAGCACGCGCTCGAGGTTGGCGAACGTCTGCGCGGCCTGGGCATCGAAGTCGCCGACGCCGACGAGCTCGCCCGAATCCGGGTCGATCGACGCCTGCCCCGACAGCACCAGCACGTTCCCGACCCGGTAGCCGAGCGAGATGAAGTACGGCTCGAACCAGTCGCCCTCCGTGGTCAGCCGCTCCGCCGTATCGCCGTCGAACATGTCCGCCTCCTCGTTCCGGGATTCCCGCAGCGAAGCCGCTGCGGCGGCCCCTGTCAACCCGCCGATCCGCGGGATCCCACGCAGATGTGCGGCGTGCCGTCGCCTACGCTCGGGGCCCTGACCACCAAACGGAGGCTCCGTGGACGACTACCCGCTCTTGCACCTGCTCTGGACGATGCTGCTGATCTTCGGCTTCGTCATCTGGTTCTGGCTCCTGATCATGGTCTTCGGCGACCTCTTCCGGCGCCATGACTGCGGCGGGGGCACGAAGGTGCTGTGGTTCGTCGCCGTCCTGCTCGCGCCGCTCCTCGGCGTGCTCGCCTATCTGATCATCAACGGCCGTCACCTGGCCGAACGGCAGGCCGCCTCGGCACAGGCGGCGCAGCGGGAGTTCGAGGACCACGTCAAGAAGGTCGCCGGCGGTCCGGCCGGCGAGATCGAGCGCGCCAAGGGCCTGCTCGACTCCGGCGCGATCACGCAGGCGGAGTTCGACGAGATCAAGAGGAAGGCGCTCGGCTCGTAGCGCCCTAGATCGCCTCGCCCCCGGTCAGGTAGCGCGGCTCGGCGAAGACGCGGCGGACCATCGGCTCGAAGAACGCGGCCGGCTTCGAGACGAAGGCCGGGTCGAAGCAGTTCTGGTCGTACTTCTCGCAGAACTCGGCGCACGCGTCGAACCACGGCGAGGCGCGGAAGCGATCGCGGGCATCGCGGTCGCCGCCCGTGTGGTGGGCGTAGTAGTAGGACTGGAAGACGCCGTGGTGGCGCACGATCCAGACGACCTCGGGGCGGCAGTAGGGCCGCAGGACCGCGCCCATGAACTCGCCGTGGGTGAGCGGGGCGAGCTCGTCGCCGATGTCGTGCAGGAGCGCGGCGACGACGTACTCCTCGTCGCGGCCGTCGTCGTAGGCGCGGGTCGCCGACTGCAGGGAGTGCTCGTAGCGCGTGACCTGGTAGCCGGCGAAGGAGGTGCGCAGCCCCTCCAGCGCCTCCAGCAGCCGATCCGGAAGCGCCCGCATGTGCTCCTCGCCGAGCCGGTCGAGCAGCTCGTAGTCCTCCCTCGTGCCCTCGGCCATCGCGGTGAACGACACCGTCTCCATGTGCGCCTCCCCGGCGGTGATGCGGGTGATCCTAGCGGGCGGCGCGTGCGCCGGAGCGCCACGGCGACGCCCGGAGGTGGTAGAACGGGGTGCGTGGAACCGGACGAACCGCAGCACCCCACGCCAACGCCGCGCGAGCGGATCCCGCTCGGCCGTGCAGCCTTCCTCGGCACGATCGCCCTCGGCGCCGTCGGCGTCGCGGCGTTCTCGCGCCTCGGCGGCGGCGTCGGCGGGCTGATCGCGGATGCGGGCAGCGCCGTGGGCGCCTCCGGCATCGTGCCGTCGAGCGGTTGGCGGATCTACAACGTGCAGGACCCGATGCCGACGTTCGATCCGGCCGCCTACGAGCTCGTGATCGACGGGGCGGTGGCGAACCCGGTGCGTCTCACCTGGGCCGACGTGCAGGCGACGGCGATGGAGGAGCAGGTCTGCGACTTCCACTGCGTGACCGGCTGGTCCGTCTACGACGTCACCTTCCGGGGCATCCGGCCGCAGACGATCATCGACCTCGTGCAGCCCGCCGCGACGGCGCAGCACGTCAACTTCCAGTCGCTCGAGGAGCCGTACTTCGACCAGCTGACGCTCGAGCAGTTCCTGCTCCCGCAGGTGATGCTCGCGACCGAGATGGACGGCGCCCCCCTGACGCGGCCCCACGGCGCGCCGATGCGGCTCGTGATCCCGCAGATGTACGGCTACAAGGGCGTCAAGTGGGTCGGCCGGATCACCTTCGAGGAGGAGCCGACGCTTGGCTACTGGGAGACGCGGGGCTACGCGGCCGACGCCTGGGTCGGAAGCGATGCCTACAACTGAGGCCGCGCAGCCTGCGCGGATCCGGCGCTTCACCCCGGTGCAGATCGCCGCGCACCTCCTGCTCGCCGTCACCTTCCTGGCCATGCTCTGGACCGGGATGTGCCTCTACTTCCCCGGCCTCGCGGAGGTCATGGGTCGGCCGCTCGCGAAGGCCGTGCACCTGTGGTCGTCGGGGGCCCTCGTCGCCGGCCTCGCCGTGATGGCCGCCGCGCGGCCGCGTGACCTCGGCCGCGTCGTGCGCGAGTCGGAATCCCTCGATCGCGACGACGTCGCGTGGCTGAGAGGCGGGCCGCGGCGCATCGTCGACCACCGCGGCGCCCCGGAGCAGGGCTGGCTGAACGCCGGGCAGAAGCTCGCCACCGCGGTGATGCTCGGACTGCTCGTGGTGCTCTACGGCACGGGCCTCGTGATGTGGCTCGGCACCGGCGTCACGTGGCTGCGGATCGGCTCCGGCGCGGTCGATGTCCACGATCTCGCGTCCATCCTGGCCGTCGCGCTCGTCCTCGGGCACCTCTACCTCGCCGTGCTGAACCGGGCGACGCGCCCGGCCCTGCGCGGCATCGTGACCGGCGAGGTCGACCGGGACTGGGCGCGCGCCAACCACAGCCGCTGGGTGCGCGAGCTGGAGCAGCGCGAGCCCTGAGGGCCGGGCGCCCGTCTTGAACGTCTGTTCAAGACGGGCTATCCTCGATGCCGTCACGTGCGGCGGAGACGCCGAGGAGGCCCCATGATCGACTGCGACGTCCACGTCCAGATCGCCCGCCCTGAGGAGATCCTCAAGTTCATCGACCCGGCGGAGCGCGACTGGTACCGCGCGCAGTCGTACCTGCTGGGCCTGCCGGCCTACCCCTGGACGAACCCCTCGACCTGGTACCGCGCCGACCTCGCCGTCGACGAGTCGAGCGGGATGCCCGGCGGCGACGCCGTCGCCGTGGCCCGAGACGTCCTCGTCGACCAGGGCGCGGACATCGCGATCCTCACCGCCGACGACGCGCTCTCCGTCGGGCTGATGGAGAACGCGTACCGCGCCACCGCCCTCGCCCGCGCCCACAACGACTGGCTGCGCGAGGACTGGTTCCCGCACGACGACCGCTTCCGCGGCTCGATCATCGTGCCCGTGCAGGACGTGCCCGCCGCCGTCCGCGAGATCGAGCGCTGCGCCGCCGACCGGCGCTTCGTGCAGGTGCTCCTCAGCGGGGGCAGCGAGCGGCCCTACGGCGACCCGCGCTACCTGCCGATCATGGAGGCGGCCGCCGCACACGGCCTCGCGATCGCGATCCACTCGGGGATGGAGGGCATGGGCCTCGCCCACCAGCCTTCCGGCGCGGGCGTCCCCACCTTCTACATCGAGTGGCACACCATCGGGTCGGCCTGCTCGATCATGGCCCACCTGATGTCCCTGATCACGCACGGCACGTTCCGGCGGATCCCGGACCTCAGGGTGCTGCTGATCGAGGGCGGCATCGCCTGGCTGCCCGGGATGCTGTGGCGCCACGACACGAACTGGCGCGGCCTGCGCGACGACACCCCCTGGATGGACGAGCCGCCGCTCGAGACCGTCAAGCGCCACGTGCGCTTCGCGACGCAGCCGCTCGAGCACACGGACGGCCACGACGAGCTGCTCTGGGAGATGCTCGCCGCCGCCGGCGCCCCCGACATCCTCTGCTACTCGTCCGACTACCCGCACTGGGACGGCGACGAGCCGCGCTGGCTCGAGAACCGCCTGCCCGAGGCATGGCGCAAGCCGGTCATGCACGACAACGCCGTCGCCTTCTACGGATCGCGACTCGACGTCCCCGCCGCGCGTTGAGCGACTGGCACGACGTCGGCGCCGAGGCGGACATCGTCCCCGGCGCGCCCGCGATCGCGCGGATCGGGGGGCGCGAGGTCGGCGTGATGCGCGACCCCCGCACCGGCGGGCTGGTGGCGATCCGCAACCGCTGCCCCCACTCGGGCGCGCGGCTCTGCCTCGGCACGATCGAGCAGCGGATCGAGGGCGAGCCCGGCGGCCGCTACGCGCTCGTCGACCGCACCGTCGTCGTCTGCCCATGGCACGGCTGGGAGTTCGACGCCGCGACCGGCGTCTGCCCCGAGGACGAGGCGTACCGCGTCGCCGTCTACCCCGTGCGGGTCGAGGACGGCCGCGTGCTCGTGCAGGCGTAGACTCCCGCGCATGGCGCAGCCCGTCGAGATCCGCCGCGCCTTCCCGCGCGCGATCGAGGTGCGGACGCCGGTCTGGATCCCCCTGCCCGACGGCACTCGCCTGCACGCGCGGATCTGGCTGCCCGTCGACGCCGACGACGACCCCGTCCCGGCCGTCATCGAGTACGGCCCGTACCGGCTCTCCGACGGCACGGTGGCGAGCGACGAGCAGGAGATGATCTGGTTCGCCGGCGAGGGCTACGCCGGCATCCGCATCGACATCCGCGGCACCGGCGAATCGACCGGCCTCTGCCCGGACGAGTACACCGAGGACGAGATCCGCGACGGCTGCGACGCCATCGCATGGATCGCCGCACAGCCCTGGTGCACCGGCGCAGTCGGCATCACGGGCTACTCGTGGACGGGCTTCAACGGCCTGCAGATCGCGACCCGGCGACCGCCGGCCCTGAAGGCGATCTCGACCGGCTACTCGACCGACGACCGCTACGCGGACGACGTGCACTACCGCGGCGGGCTCGTCGACGCCATGGACATGCTGCACTGGTCGGTCTGCATGCACGCCTGGCAGGCGCGCCCGCCCGTGCCCGCGATCTACGGCGAGGGCTGGCGCGAGGCGTGGCTCGAACGGCTCGAGCTCGAGCCCTGGATCGCGCACTGGCTGGCCCACCCGACCCGCGACGACTACTGGCGCCACGGCTCCGCCTGCGAGGGCTTCGCGGACATCGACGTGCCCGTCCTCTGCGTCGCCGGCTGGACCGATGGCTACACCGACTCGGCGTTCCGGGTGCTCGCCGGCGTCGCGGGGCCGCGCCGCGCGATCGTGGGCCCGTGGGGCCACGTCGACCCGATCCACGGCCCGCCCACCCCGCAGGTCGGGATCCTCGCCGAGCAGACGCGCTGGTGGGACCGCTGGCTGAAGGGCATCGACAACGGCATCGACGCGGAGCCGATGCTGGTCGCGTACGAGCAGGACCCCGTCGTGCCCGCGCCGCGGATCGCGGAGCGACCAGGCCGCTGGATCGCCGAGGAGACGTGGCCCTCGCCGCGCATCGCGCCCGTGGCGCTCGCCCTCGGCGACGGCACGCTCGGCGGCGACCCGGCCGACGACGCGCTCGTCCTGCGGATCGGCAGCGTGCAGACCGTCGGCCTCGACGGCGGCTCCTGGACCGCGGACGGCAAGTCCGACGACCTCGCGATCGACCAGCGGGGCGAGGAGGCGCACAGCCTCTGCTTCACCTCCGACCCGCTCGAGGAGGACCTGCCGATCCTCGGCCACGTCGTCCTGCGCCTCGCCCTCGCCGCGGACCGGCCGCGCGCCATGGTCTCCGTGCGGCTCAGCGAGGTCGCGCCCGACGGCGCATCGCTGCTCGTGACCCGCGGCCAGCTCAACCTCTGCCACCGCCACGGCCACGACCGCCCCGCGCTCGTCGAGCCCGGCGAGGAGATGGCGATCGACCTGCCGCTCGACGCGATCGCGCACCGCTTCGAGGCGGGCAGCCGCCTGCGGATCGCGATCTCGCCCTGCTACTGGCCGTGGGCGTGGCCCTCGCCCGAGCCGGTCGAGCTCGCGCTGCGGCCGGCCGGCTGCGCGCTCGAGCTGCCCGTGCGGCCGCCGTCGGCGCTCGACACGGCGATGCGGCAGCTCGATCCGCCGGCCGAGCCCGAGATCCCGCCGATCGAGCAGCTGCGCCCCGGCTCGGGCGGCGGGCGCACCCGTGCGTACGACCCGGCCACCGGCGTCACCACCACGGTGTTCGACTGGGACATCGGCGGCGCCTGGCGCTTCGCGAACGGCATCACCTGGGAGGACTCGTCCGTCACGACGATGCGGATCGCCGACGGCGACCCCCTGTCGGCCGAGGTCGAGGTGCGCAACACCTGCCTCTACGACGACGGCTCGCTCGTCGTCGACATCGTCGAGGAGAGCCGCATGACCTGCACCGCCGACGACTACGTCGTCTCCTGCCGCCTCGAGGTCGCGGAGAACGGCCAGCCCCTCCTCGACCGCACCTGGGACTACCGCTTCCCGCGCGGGTACGCCTGAGCGGACTTGCCGTGCGCCGCGGCGCGGCCTAGGCTCGGGCCACCCCGGATGGAGGAGGACGCGTGATGTCCGAGCAGGAGTTCCCGCCGTACATCGGGATCACCGATGTGACCACCCGCTCGCACGACCAGATGCTGGTCGAGGCCTTCATGGACGGCCAGCACTCGATCATGGCCGACGAGCCGCAGGGCTTCGACATCGGCGACCCGCCGGACCTCGTGGGGCAGTCGCGTGGCTGGACCCCCGTCCACTACCAGCTCGCCGCGCTGTCGATGTGCACGTCGATCACGATCACGGTGGTTGCCCGCGACCAGGCCTTCCCGTACCGGGGCCTGCGCACCGGCATCCGGTCGCTGATCGACATCCGCGGCTTCTTCTTCGACCTGCACCTGCAGCCGAAGTTCGAGCAGGTCAACTACGACCTCTGGCTCGACACCGACGCGGACGCGGCCGCGATCGAGGCGCTCGCCGAGGAGTCGGACCGGCGCTGCCCGCAGCTCGGCCTGTTCCACCTCGCCGGGATCCCGATGCGGATCCGCTGGCACCGCGAGCAGACGGGCGAGCTGGTCTACGAGCAGCGCTTCCACCTCGACGGGGAGGAGCCCGAGGAGCGGCTGCGCCGCGAGGCGGAGGCGCTCGGGGGCTGACCTACATCAGGTGCCAGTCGAGGAACCGCTCGAGCCGGCGGTAGAAGTGCAGCTGCGGCTCGACGCGCAGGAGGCCGTGCGCCTCGGTCGGGTAGGTGACGTACTCGAACGTCGTGCCCCCGAGGCGGCGCAGCTCGGCCACGAGCTGCTCGGACTGGGCCGGGTTGACGCGGATGTCGAGCAGGCCATGCGCGATCAGGAGCGGCACGCCGACGTTCGCGAGCCGGTCGAACGGCGAGCCCGCGGCATAGCCGGCGCGGTCCGCGCTGGGCGGACCCATCATCCGCTCGAGGTCCTGGACGCCCTCGCGGTCGCCCTGGGCCCATGAGGTGCGGATGTCGCAGTCGCCGTACTTGCAGACGCCGAGGCGGAAGCGACGCTCGGGATCGTCGGTGACGGACAGGAGCGCCATGTAGGAGCCGTAGGACGAGCCGAAGATCCCGAGGCGCTCGCCGTCGACCCAGTCGAGCGTGCGCAGGAAGTCGGCGGCGGCGAGGCAGTCCTTCGTGTCGCCGACGCCCCAGTCGCCGTGATTGAGGCGCTCGAAGTCGCGCCCGTACGTCGTCGACCCGCGGAAGTTGATCGCGAGCCACGCGTAGCCCTTGTCGATGAAGTACTGGGCGTGGCCGTCCCACTCCTCGCCGTAGTACGAGGTGGGTCCGCCGTGCGGGTACAGGATCGCGGGCACCGGCGCCTCGGCCAA
>JBMTER010000009.1:0-19775 GCA_049433345.1 Gaiellales bacterium
GCGCGCATCGTGCGCGCGCACCCGGCGATCTCGGCCGGCGTCTCGCCCTTCGCGCGCAGCGCCACCAGCAGGCCCGCGGTCTGGGCCGGGGTCGCGTCGCCGCGCATCACGACGTCGAGGGCGGCGCTCGCCTCGTCTCCCGTCAGGTCCTCGCCGGCCAGGGCTCGCGCGAGTGCGGCGTGCAGCGCGTCGGTGCTCACGCCGGGCCCCCGAGGGTGAGGAAGGCCGCGAGGATCCGCGGGCCGTCGGGGGTGAGGACGCTCTCGGGGTGGAACTGCACGCCATGCGTGGGGGCGTCCCGGTGGCGCACCGCCATCACCGTCCCATCGTCGGTGCGCGCCGTCACGACGAAAGCGTCGGGGATGGGCTGGTGCGCCGCGAGCGAGTGGTACCGGCCGGCCCTGAAGCGGGGCTCGAGGCCGTCGAGGAGCGGGTCCGGCGCAATCCGCTCGACCTCGCCCGCCTTGCCGTGCACGAGCTCCAGGGCGGCGCCGACGGTGCCTCCGTGGAGCTGCACGAGCAGCTGGTGGCCGAGGCACACGCCGAGGATCGGAATCGCGCCGTGGAAGCGCTCGATCAGGGCGGCGGAGACGCCGGTCTCGTCGGGCGTGCCGGGGCCGGGGGAGATCACGAGATGCGTCGGTGCGTAGTCGACGGCCGCTGGTACGTCGATCGCGTCGTTGCGGTGCACCGCGACGTCGTCGGCGCCGGCCTCCGCGAAGCCGTGGGCCAGGTTGTACGTGAACGAGTCGAAGTTGTCGATCAGCAGCACGCGCGTCATCGCCCATAGCCTCCCGCATCCGCGAGATCGACGGCGCGCTGGAGCGCCGCGATCTTGCGCAGGCACTCGCGATGCTCCTCCTCCGGATCGGAATCAGCCACGATACCCGCGCCGGCCTGCAGCGTGGCGACGCCGTCCTTGAGCTGGATCGTGCGCAGGGCGATGCAGGTGTCGAGCGTGCCGTCCGTCCCGAGGTAGCCCACGGCGCCGGCGTAGGGGCCGCGCCGATGCGGCTCGAGCGCGCTGATGATCTGCATGGCTCGCACCTTCGGCGCTCCCGACACGGTGCCAGCCGGGAAGGTCGCGGCGAGCAGCGAGAAGGCGTCGTGCTCGTCGGCGAGGCGCCCCTCGACGCGCGAGACGATGTGCATGACGTGGCTGTAGCGCTCGATCTCGAGCAGCCGCGTCGGCCGCACGCTCCCGGGATCGCAGACGCGCGAGAGGTCGTTGCGGGCCAGATCGACGAGCATCATGTGCTCGGCGCGTTCCTTCGGGTCGGCCAGCAGGTCGGCCGCGAGGGCGTCGTCCTCGACCGCATCGGCGCCGCGCGGCCGAGTGCCGGCGATCGGCCGCAATTCGGCGATCCGATCGCGCGACAGCGCGACGTGGGTCTCGGGCGAGGCGCCGATCAGGGCACGGTCGCCGAGGTCGATCAGAAACAGGTAGGGCGAGGGGTTGACCGCGCGCAGCGCGCGGTAGATGGCGACGGGGCTGCGCGGTGTCCGCCGGCGATGGCGCTGCGACAGCACGACCTGGAACACGTCGCCCGCGCGGATGTGGTCCTTGCCGATCAGGACCCGCTCGATGTACTCGTCCATGTCGAGGTCGGCGACGGCCTCGGCGCCGGCGACGAGCGGTGGCACCGGCTGGACCCCGTCGGGTAGCGGCCCCATCAGGCGCTCGATGATCGCGTCGGCGAGGGCGTCCTGGCCGGGCTGGGCGATCACCTGCACCGTGGCGCGGACGTGATCGAACGCGACGACGACGGGCGCGATCAGGAAGCTGGCGGGCTGCGTGAGGTCGCCCTCCTGCGCGTCGGGCAGCGGCACCGTCGGCTCGAAGATCGGGATCGCGTCGTAGCCGAGCATGCCGACGGCGCCGCCGGCGAACGGCGGCAGCCCGTCGAGGTCGAGGGTGGCGTGCGCGTCGAGGCGCGCCCGCAGGGGCGCGAAGGGATCGTCGCCCGCGAGGTCGAGGTCGAGCCGCTCGCAGCCGGCCGCCAGGAACGAGTAGCGGCCGACCTGCTGCCCGCCCTCCACGCTCTCGAGCAGGAACCCGGGGCCGAGGTCGCGCACACGCAGGTACGCACCGACGGGCGTCAGCAGGTCGGCCGGCAGCTCGCGCACCGTCGGGCGCAGGCGGGGCTCGCCCTTCGGTCTCGGTGTCGTGGGGTTCATGTCGGGGTTCGGGTTCGTCCGTCGGGCAACAAAAAGGGCCCCCCATCTGGGGAGCCCGGGCGGTTCGGATCGGCGGTGCGCGTCAGCGCACGGGATCCCGCCCGGGCATAGGCCACCACCACGCGCCGGTCGGGGTCGTCCGCATGCACGGCAGGGTGCCAAGCCGCACGGCGCCTGTCAACACGGACCACCCATCTTGGTAGCCTCCCGCCATGTCCCGCACCGTCCTCGTCAGCGCCGTACGCACGCCCTTCTGCCGCCTCGGAGGCGATCTCGCCGGGGCCAGCGCCGTCGATCTCGGCGCGACCGCCGCGGCCGCCGCGCTCGAGCGCGCCGGCATCGCGCCGGGTGACGTGGACTACTCGTTCATCGGCACCGTCGTCCAGGCGGGGCAGATGCATGCGCCGGCACGCCAGGTCACCACGCGGATCGGCATTCCCGTCGAGCGCGGCTCCGAGACCGTGAACAAGGTCTGCGCGTCCGGCCTGCGGGCGATCGCCCTCGCCGACTACATGATCCGCCTCGGCGAGGCGGACGTCGTGCTGGCCGGCGGGATGGAATCGATGACCTCGGCGCCGTTCCTCGCGCTCGGCGCGCGTCAGGGCTACCGCTTCGGCGACGTCACCCTCGCCGACGCGAACCTCCACGACGGCCTCCGCGACCCGTGGAGCGGGCGCGTCATGTACGACCAGCCCAACGAGGTCGCCGGCGAGCTCGGCATCTCCCGCGAGGACCTCGACCAGTGGGCCCTCCGCTCGCATGAGCGGGCGGTCGCCGCGCAGCGGGCCGGTCACTTCGGCGCCGAGCTGGTACCCGTGGTGATCCGCGAACGCAAGGCGGAGCGCGTCGTCGAGCAGGATCAGGGCCCGCGCGAGGACTCGACCCTCGAGGCGCTCGGCAGGCTTCCCGCCCTGGTCGAGGGCGGAACGCACACGGCCGGCAACAGCCCCGGTGTCACCGACGGGGCGGCGATGCTCGTGTGCGTGTCGGAGGATGTCGCGGCCGCGCGGGGTCTCACGCCCCTCGCGGTGGTCCGCTCCAGCGCCGTCGCCGCCGACGAGACGCGCCGCCTCGCCTGCGCACCCGCCATCGCCGCGGAGCGCGCGCTCGAGCGGGCCGGGCTCGGCGTCGGCGATGTCGACGTGCTCGAGGTCAACGAGGCCTTCTCGTCGGTCGCGCTCAACACGATCCGGATGCTCGGGATCGATCCGGGGCGGGGCAACCCGCTGGGCGGAGCCGGGGCGCGCGGCCATCCCGGCGGCGCCTCCGGCGCGCGGCTCGCCGGCACCCTGGTCCACCAGCTGCGCCGCCAGGGCGGCGGCATCGGCGTCGCGACGATCTGCTCCGGTGGTGGCCAGGGCGACGCGATGGTGCTCGAGGTCCCGGCGGCGTGACGTCGGCCACGTCCCGCGCCGCGGCGATAGGCCTGTCGTGAGTGCTCCCAACGACGACATCGTCGTCCGGCTCGACCGGATCTACACGCGCGGCGGCGACCTCGGGGACACCAGCCTCGGCGACGGGCACCGCGTGGCCAAGCACAATGCGCGGGTCGGCGCCTACGGCTCCGTCGACGAGCTCAACGCCAGCCTCGGCGTGGCCCGCCTGCACGCGGGTGGGACGCCCGGGGAGGGCTGGATCGACCGGATCCAGAACGACCTCTTCGACCTCGGTGCCGACCTCTGCGTGCCGCCGCCGCCCGAGGACGACGAGCGGCACCGCTCGCGCCTGCGCGTCAGCCCCGAGCAGGTGGCGTGGCTGGAGGAGCGCATCGATGAGGTCAACGGCACGCTGCCGCCCCTGACCTCCTTCGTGGTGCCCGGCGGCACGCCGCTGTCGGCGCATCTGCACGTCGCGCGCACGGTCTGCCGTCGCGCGGAGCGCGATGTCTGCGCGCTCGCCGCGCAGGAGCCGGTGACCCCCGAGGTGATCGCCTACCTCAACCGCCTGTCGGACCTCCTGTTCGTCCTGGCCCGAGCCGCGAACGGCGATGGCGAGGCGACCTGGGTGCCCGGGGCCGGTCGCGCCTAGCCGGCGGCGGCCGGCGCGAACGTCTCCGCGACCTCGTCGCAGGCCGCCGGGATCGTCGTCGCTCCCGCGTCGTCCCACTGGCAGCGCACGAAGTACTGGGTCCTCCCCTAGAAGGCGTAGTAGACGCGGGTGGTCAGGCCGCGCTTGCGAGCGGCGAACTCGAAGATCGCCGCCGGCATGTCCCCGAGCGTGCCGTCGGAGCGCTTCGGCACCTCCGCGTCGACGGCACGGGCCAGAGAGCGCGCCGCGCGCTCCACGGCGACTGCCAGCTTGGCCGGCTTGATCTTGGCGGTGTCCTTGCCGACGTCGTAGGTGGCCGCGACGACGACGTTCGTCTCGTCGGTTCCGAGGGCGACGCGGTAGACCGGGTCCTGGCCCTTGACCTCGCGCCCGGTGTCGGCGAAGACCTTCTGCAGCTCCGTCGGGTAGGAGAACGTGAAGGGCGCCCCCTTCTCCTCGAAGCGGTCGGCGTCCGAGCCGCCGCAGGCGGCGAGGACGAGGGCCGAGGCGAGGGCGAGCGGGATCAGGGCGCGCATCCGCACAGCCGCATCGTACTGCCCGCCCCCGTCGACGCGGTCGCGTCTACACTCCCCGGCCATGGATCGCCGCATGCGCGTCGTCATCGCCAAGCCCGGGCTGGACGGGCACGACCGGGGAGCGAAGGTGATCGCGCGTGCCCTGCGCGACGCGGGTATGGAGGTGATCTACACGGGCCTGCATCAGACGCCCGAGCAGATCGTCGAGACCGTGCTGGAGGAGGATGCGGACGCGCTCGGCGTGTCCGTTCTGTCGGGCGCCCACATGACGCTCGTGCCGCGCATCCTCGAGTTGATGGCGGAGCGGGAGGTGGGCGACGTCTGCGTGGTCGTCGGCGGCACGATCCCGCCGGACGATGCGGATGCCCTGCGCGGGATGGGAGTGGCCGAGGTGTTCACGCCGGGCTCGTCGACCGGCGACATCGTGGAGTTCCTGAGCGCGCGGGCGACCGCGTAGCGCAGGGGAAGGGGAAGGCATGGCGATCGAGGTGCGCCGTGAGGATCGCGTGGCGGTTCTCACCATCAACCGGCCGGAGGCGCTCAACGCGCTGTCCTCGGCGCTGCTCGAGGAGCTCCGCTCCGAGCTGACCGCGATCGCGGGTGACGCGTCGATCGGCTGCCTGGTCATCACGGGTGCCGGTGAGAAGGCGTTCATCGCCGGCGCCGACATCGCCGAGATGGCGACGAAGACCCCGCTCGAGGCCCGTGCCTACGCGGAGCTCGGACAGGAGTGCGCGAACCTGCTCGAGACGATGCGGGCACCGACGATCGCCGCCGTCAACGGCTACGCGCTCGGCGGCGGCTCCGAGATCGCGCTGGCCTGCGACATCCGCCTGTGCTCGGAGAACGCCGTCTTCGGGCAGCCCGAGGTCGACCTCGGGATCATGCCCGGCTGGGGGGCCACGCAGCGCCTCGCGCGCACCACGTCGCTCGGCTTCGCGAAGGAGCTGATCTTCACCGGTCGCCGCGTCAAGGCCGACGAGGCGCTCGCACGCGGCATCGCCCAGCACGTGTTGCCCCTCGATGAGCTGATGCCGCGGGCGCTCGAGATGGCCCACGCGATCAGCGCGAAGAGCCCGGTGGCGATCGCCTACGCCAAGGAGGCCACGAATCGCGCCCTGGCCGGCGACCTCGCGACCAACTACATGGTCGAGGCCGACCTGTTCTCGATCCTGTTCTCGACGGAGGACGCGAAGGAGGGCCTGCGGGCCTTCACGGAGAAGCGTCCACCGACGTTCCACGGCCGCTGATGCCGGGCGCTGACGCTGGACCCGCTGCGGGACCGGCGCTGCCCGACGGCCGCACGATGGCCAGGTTGATCGTGCTCGCGGCGGTGCTCGGCGTGCTCGCGTCGCTCGGCGCCACGGCCTTCCTCGGCGTCACGTCGGCGGGCACGAAGCTGGTGTACCAGACGCTGCCCGGAGCGCTCGGGATGGAGACCGCGCCCGGCTGGTGGGCCGCGCTGATGCTGGCCGTCGGCGCCCTCGTGCTACTCGCCGCGCGGCGGCTGCCCGGCGCCACCGGCGCCGGCCCGCTGTCGGGCTTCCACTTCGAGACGCCGGTCCGGGAGGCGCCGTCGCTGCTGATCGCCGCCCTCGGCACGCTGGTGTTCGGCTTCGCCCTCGGACCCGAGGCGCCGCTGATCGTGCTCGGGACGCTGATCGCGGGCCTCGCGCTGCGCGGCGGTCCCGACGACGCGCGTCGTGCGGCGATGGCGCTCGGCGGACTCGCGGCGATCGGAGCGGTCTTCGGCAACCCCTTCGTGACCGCCTTCATGGTGCTCGAGTTCGCGGCCTTCGGCGCCCTGCCGGCGATGATGCTGGTGCCCGCGCTGGTCGCCCTCGGCACCGGCTACCTCGTGCAGGTCGGCCTGTGGGGGTTACCCGGCCTCGGCACGCATTCGCTGACCGTTCCCGGGCTCGCGCCGTATACGTCGATCGGCATCGGCGACCTCGCCCTCGGCGTCGTCGTGGCGCTGCTCGCGGGAGCCGTGGCCCTCGTCGCGCGGGTGCTCGGCGAGCGTCTCGACGCGATCACGGGCCGTCGGGCCGTGCTCGGGGCGATCATCGCTACGGCGATGACCGCAGCCGTCGCGGTCGTCGCGGATGGCGTCTTCGGCGTCCCGCTCGACCTCGTGCTGTTCAGCGGCCAGACCGGCATGGAGGCGGTGATCGCCGAGACGTCCGCCGGCGTCGTGCTGGTGGTGGTGGCGGCCAAGGTGATCGCGTACGGCGTGGCGCTCGGCGGCGGCATGCGCGGCGGTCCGATCTTCCCGGCCACCTATCTCGGCGTCGCCGTCGGCGTCCTCGTGGCCCTGGTCATCCCGTCGGGCGAGGCGACGCCGCTGGCAGCAGTCGGGATCGCGGCGGCCGCGGCGGCGATGACGCGCCTGCCGGCCACTTCGGGCCTCTTGGCGATGCTGCTGATCTCCGGCACGGGTGCGGCGATCGCGCCGTTCGCGATCATCGGCGCCATCGTCGGCCTGCTGCTGCGCCTCGCCCTCGACCGGCGTCGGGGCGTGGATTCGGCGATCGCCTGAGCGCAGTCACGTACCGCTGCGCCGAGGCCGAACCGCTACTCGCGCTCGGAGCCGACGACCAGGCGCTCGTCCTCGGGGGAGGAGGCCTGCGTCAACTTCCATGCGACGACGGCGATCAGGGCGCCGACGAGCGGCGCGAGGATGAACAGCCAGACCTGCTCGAGCGCGGTGCCGCCCTCGAACAGCGCGGGCCCGATCGAACGGGCCGGGTTGACGGAGGTGCCGGTCAGCGGGATGCCGACGAGGTGCACCGCGGTCAGGGCGAGCCCGATCGCGATGCCCGCGAAGCCCGGCGCCGCGACGCGCTCGGTGACGAGCAGGATCACGAGCACGAAGGCCGCGGTGAGGATCGCCTCGAGGACGAACGCCCCGGCGAGGTCGATCGCGCCGTTGTCGTACGAGTTGGTGCCGAGGCCACCCGTGTAGTCCGTCACGCCGAACGAGGAGACGAACAGCTTGAGCAGGCCGCCGGCGGCGATCGCGCCGACGAGCTGGGCGATCCCGTACGCGACGCCCTCGCCGATCGGCATGCGCCGACCGAGGACCATCGCCAGCGTCACCGCGGGGTTGACGTGGGCGCCGGAGACGGGGCCGAACGCGTACGCGATGCCGAGCAGGACGAGGCCGAACGCCAGCGCGACACCGACGACGCCGTTGCCCGGGCCGGCCTTGTCTGCGCCGATCATCGCCGAGATCCCGAAGACCGCGGCGCCGACGGCGAGGAAGACGAGCATGAAGGTGCCGACCGCCTCGGCGATCAGCTTGCGTGGCTGCATGGTGTCCATGCCGCGCGCGTACGGCGACTGCGCCGCGTCTCCTGCGTCCGAGCCGGGCGCCGACGCGGACGCGTCACACGGCCAGCGCGACGGTGCGGGCATGGATGTCCGCCGTCGTCTCGATCGGCTCGCCGTACCCGCCCGACAGGGTCACGACGAGCGGGACATCCCGGTTGCGGATCCAGGTGATCGCGCGCCGGTCGCGCTCCTCGAGTCCGACCTCGGTCAGCGCGAGGCGACCAAGCCGGTCGCCCTCCCACGGGTCGGCGCCGGCGAGCAGGTATGCGAGCGCGAACGGGCCGAGCGCGTCGAGTCGCGCCAGCACGCCGTCGAGGATGTCCAGGTAGGCGTCATCCCCCGTGCGGTCGGGCACGTCCACGTCGATGTCGCCGGGGATGCGCTCGAAGGGGTAGTTGCGCGCACCGTGGATCGAGGCGACGACGACATCCGGGTCGGGGCCGAGCAGGTCCGCGTTGCCGTCGCCCTGGTGCACGTCGAGGTCGAGCACGAGGACGCGCCCGGCGAAACCCCGGGGGCGGGCGCGGTCGAGGGCGACCGCGACGTCGTTGACGAGGCAGTAGCCGCGCCCGACGGCGCGCGCGGCGTGGTGCGTCCCGCCGCCGAGCGCCGCCGCGGTGCCGTCGCGCAGCGCCGCCTCGGTGGCGGCGACGGTCGAGCCGGTGGCGTGCAGGGTGCGCTCGGCGAGTTCGGGCGACCAGGTCAAGCCGAGCGCGGCCTCCTCGCGGCGGGTGAGCAGGCCGTGGCGGATGCGACGCACCCACTCGGCGTCGTGGACGCTCGCGGCATCGTCCCAGCTGATCGGCGCGGCCTCCGCGACGTCGACGCCGGGAAGGCCCTCGACGCGCTCCCGGACGAGGCGGTACTTCTCCTGCGGGAAGCGGTTCGTCGCCGGCAGCGGGAACGACCAGCGGTCATGCGTGAAGGCCAGCACGAGGCGGTCGCCGATCCGCGGCCCGCCGGGGGCTCAGAGCAGGATGCGCTCGAGCAGATCCGGCGCGCAGCCCTGCTCGATCAGGCGCACGGCCTCGTGCAGGTCGGCGTCCGAGGCGGCGATCTTCTCGGCGCGCTCCGTGTCGAGGCCCGCGCGCTCCAGCGTCTCGCGGCGCCATTCGACGACCGCGTCGGAGATGCTGCTGGAGGGTGCCTGCTGCTCGGAGGTCTGTGCCATGGGCGTACATTACCCCAATCGCCCGCGGGCGCCGTACGGCTCAACGCGGATCCACCATCTCCGGGTAGCCTGCTGCGGTGGACGAGGTCGGGATCGAGAATGCCGCGCGGCACGTCGAGGCCCTGACCGGCCTGCGGCCCGAGGCCGTGGTGCCCGTCGACCAGCCCCGACTCGGGGTGGTCTTCGTCTGCGCGGTACCCCGCGATGGCGCGCTGGGCTGGCTCGTCGTCGACGCAGAGGGGGTGCCCGTCGTGGCGCGATCGACCGTGCGCCAGGTCGTCGAGCTCGCCGCGATCTGCGAGGCGGCGGAGGAGGCCGGCGCAGCGCTTTCGATCGACGAGGCGCTGCCGACACTCAGCCGCGCGTGGAGTCTGGCGCGCGACCTCGGCGAGGCCGACGCGGAGGTCGCCGCACACGCCGCCTACCAGGCGGTCGAGGCGCTGCAGCCCCTCGTGGAGGGCCTGCGCGTGGCTGATCCGACGCACCTCGATCGCCTCGCCCAGGCCGCATCGCTCGTCGGCGACCGCTTCGACCTCCTCAAGGAGGCGGCGGGTCAGGTCTCGGCCCGCCTGACGGGCCAGGGCGCGGACCCCCGCGAGGAGCTGGCCACCGAGCTCTGGGGCGCGATCCGCCTGCTCTCGCGGGACGGCCCGCCCGACCGCTTCCGCGAATCCGTGGAGCTGGCGATGGGCCCGGCGCAGGCGTTCGCCGACGACGTGCTGGCCCGGTACCTTGTGCCGCTGGACGGCGACGACGAGACGGAGGCGACGGCATGAGCCGAGGCATCGAGGGACGCGTGATCGCGATCACGGGGGGCGGCAGCGGGATGGGCCGCGCGATGGCCGTCGATCTCGGCGCGCGCGGCGCGGCGGTGGCGATCTGCGGACGGCGGATGGAGCCGCTCGAGGAGACCGTCGAGCTGGTGCAGGCGGCCGGCGGGCGCTGCGCGGCGTTCAGCTGCGACGTGCGCGACCCCGAGCAGGTCGAAGCCTTCTTCGCAGGCGCGACAGACACCTTCGGGGCGCCGGACAGCCTCGTCAACAACGCCGCCGGGAACTTCATCGCCAACGCCATCGACCTGTCGCCCGGTGGCTGGCGCGTGGTGATCGACATCGTCCTCAACGGGACCTTCTACTGCTCGCGGGCGCTCGCGCTCGGGTTCCCGCAGGCGGCGCGCGACACGGGGTCGATCCTGAACGTGATCGCCACATACGCCTGGACCGGCAACCCGGGCACGGCGCATTCCGCGGCGGCCAAGGCCGGCGTCTGGAACATGACCAAGTCGCTCGCCGTGGAGTGGGCGCCGATGGGGCTGCGCGTCAACTGCATCGCGCCAGGGCCGACGGAGACGGAGGCGGCCTCGGCGAACCTGTTCCCGACGGACGAGATCCGCGACGCGATGACGGCGGAGATCCCGCTGCGCCGCTTCGCCACGCTCGAGGACATCACGGACGCGGCGCGCTTCCTGCTCTCGGACGAGGCCGCCTACGTGACGGGCGAGACCCTCACGCTCGACGGCGGCGAGTCGCTGCCGCTCGGGATGTTCCGGCACTCGCCGATCACGCCGAAGGGCTAGTCGCAGCCGGTCGCGATCGACGTCCCGGCGCCGTGGCGTCTCGAGGACGGCCCGTGGTCCGCCGCTCAGGCCGGCAGCGAGTAGCCGCCGTCCACGATCAGCGTCTGCCCGACGACCATCGTGGACTCGGGTCCGGCCAGCCAGGCCACGGCATCCGCCATGTCCTGCGGCTCGACGATGCGGCCCGCGGGCGTCTTGTCGCCCATCGCCAGCATCTCGTCCTTGTTCGGGAAGTGCTCAAGCGCGTCCGTCGCGACGACGCCGCCGGAGACCGCGTTCACCCGCACGCCCTTCGGCGCGAGCTCGACGGCGAGGTAGCGCACACACGCCTCGAGCGCGGCCTTCGAGACGCCGACCAGCGTGTAGTTGTCGAGCACCCGGAACGAGCCGAGCGACGAGATCGCCACGATCCCGCCCCCGCCGCGCGCCTCGATCAGGGGCGCCGCCCGCTGGGCGAGCAGGAGCAGCGCGCGGGCGTTCGTGTCGAGCGTCCAGTCCCAGTGCTTCTCGGTCAGCTCCATCACCGGGCGGATCACCCCGGAGGCGGCGTTCGAGACGAGCAGGTCGAGGCCGCCGAGTGCCGCGGCGGCCTCGTCGACGAGCGCGTGGCAGCGCTCCGTGTCATCGATCCGGCCCTTGATCGCGTGGCCCGTCCCGCCTCGGTCGCGGATCAGCTGCAGCGTCTCCTCGGCCGCGTCGCCGTTTCTGAGGTACGAGAAGGCGACGCTCGCGCCGCGGTCGACGAGGTCGAGGGCGATGGCGCGGCCGATGCCGCGCGATCCGCCGGTCACGAGCGCGAGGCGTCCCTCGAGGGAGCCCTTCACTGCGGCGTGCTCGGGTCGCCCCAGTCGCCCTTGGACGTCGTGTGCCCGAGCCCGTCCAGCAGGGCCAGGCGCTCGCCCGCATAGAGCCGCACCGGGTGGTCCTCCGGCAGGTCGCCGACCAGGTTCTCGACGCGGGTGCGGATCTGGTACGCGAAGTGGGGGGTGGCGGGGCCGATCAGGCGGTCGACGTCACGTGCGGTGGGCTCCATGCCGGGGATTCTCCCATACGATGCGCCCGCATGACGACCGACCTCGCCTCGACCCTGCTCGACCAGGTCGCACCCGTCTGGAGCGATCGGCTCGTCCTCGGTCGCGACGTCGCCGCCTCGCCCGAGCGCACGATGGAGGCGGTGCGGGCGACGGCCCTCGATGAGGCGCGCGTCGCCAGCCTGCTCGTGGCCGTGCGCACCCGCGGACGCAGCCTCGGCAGTGATCTGCCGTTCGTGCAGACGGGCGACTTCGAGCCGGGATTCGTCCGTCTCGGCGACGACGAGCGCGAGGTCTGCATCGGCTTCATCGGCCGGCCGTGGCCAGGCGGCGAGCCCGAGCGCGCCGTCGCCGACGCGGAGGCCTTCCGGGCGTACGAGGCGCTCGATGCCGTCAAGGTCGCGCTCAGCGTGCGCTGCGGGGCGGCCGCCTACGGCACGCTGCTCGTGACGGAGACGCGGATCGTCGTCGGACCGCTGGCGGAGCGGCCCTTCGGGCTCTACTGGCGCCTCGTCAAGCCCGCCTCGAACCTCGTACGGCGGTCGCTTCTGGCCGCGATCGCCCGGCGCGCCGAGGCCGGGACCCTGTCGTGACCGTCGATGAGGCCCTCGCGGGCTTCGAGGCGGACTGGGTCGCGCGGCAGCCGGTCACGCCGCAGGCCGCCTACGAGCGCTCGCTGCGGCTGATCCGGCTCTACCTGCGCGCCCACCCGCCGGCGCTCGACGACGACGTCGCGGCCCTCGACGCCGACTGCCTTCGCGGCTTCGTGCGCTGGCACCTCGAACATGGCCTCGCCGACACGCCGGCGGGCACGCGCAAGGTGGCGGTGCACGTGGCGCGGCTCGCCGAGCACCTCGGGATCGGCGTCACGCGCGACGAGCTGCGGGCGCTCGCCCCCGACGCCGCCGAGGCTCCGTGATGCTGCTGGCCATCGACTTCGACGGCACGCTCTGCGAGCAGGACACCGTCGACTGGTTCTCCGCCCACTTCGCCCCTGAGGCGTTCGCCGAGGCCGATCGACGACTGGCCGCGGGCGAGATCGATCTCGACACCTGCCTCGCCCTGCAGGTCGCGCCGATCACCGTGCCCGAGGACGAGCTGGTGGCCTTCCTCGTCGAGACGGTCCGGGTCCGCCCGGGTGTGCACGAGCTGGTGGCGTTCTGCGCCGAGCACGGCGTCGAGCCCGTCCTCGTCTCGAGCGGCTTCGAGAACCTGATGCGGCCGATCCTCGAGGCCAACGGCCTGGATCTGCCCGTCTACGCGCACGCCGTCGTCTTCGAGCCGGACGGCATGCGGGTCGCCTTCCGCGGCCGCGCGCACTGCGCGCTGTGCGACAGCGCCTGCAAGCGCGCCGAGGTCGCCGACCTCGCGGCGGGCCGGCCGGTCGCCTACGTGGGCGACGGCATCTCTGACCTCTGCGCCGCCGAGGCCGCCGACCTGCGCTTCGCCCGCCACTCCCTCGCGCGGCACCTCGCTGGCGAGGGCCTGCCGTACGTCCCCTTCCAGGACATGCACGACGTGCGCCGCGGCCTCGCCGCCGCGCTCGAAGGCGCGGCCTGACGGGTCGGGTACCCTCTCGGGGTGCTGGCCGCGGCGATCGCCCTCGGCGCCTCCCTGATCTGGGGCGTCGCCGACTTCCAGGGCGCGGTGCGGGCGCGCCACGTCGGCCCCCTGGTCGTCGCCGCGTTCGCGCAGATCGCGGGCACCGTGCTCCTGATTGTGGCGCTGCTCGCCGTACGCGACGCCTTCCCCGGCTGGTCGATCTGGATCCCCGGCGCGGTCGCCGGGGTTGCCGGGTCGGTCGGGCACGTCGTCTTCTACGCGGCGCTCTCCCGCGGCCCGATGGGGGTGATCGCGCCGATCCTCGCGATGTCCGCCGCCGGCCCGGTCCTGTTCGCGATCCTCTGGTCCGGCGAGCGGCCCGACCCGCTGCAGATCGTCGGGCTCGTCCTGTGCGTCGTGGGCGTCGTGCTCGTCAGCCGCCACGCCTCCGAGGGCGACACGCGGCACGGCCGCTACGGCGCGATCCCGCTCGCCCTGCTCGCGATCGCGATCGGGACCGTCATGTACGTCACCCTCGACATGGCCTCCGAGCAGTCGGGGCTGTGGGGCGTCACCGCCCAGCGCTCGGTGTCGCTGCCGATCCTGCTCGTGCTCGTCGGCGTCCTCGTCTACGCGCGCGGGAGCGGGGCGGGGCGGCCGCCCGCCGGCTCGTTCCGGGCGATCGCGCCGATCGGCCTGATGGACACCGCGGCGCTCCTGATGTTCGCCATCGCGACCTCGATGGGCGACCTGTCGCTCGCGGTCGTCCTCGCCAGCCTGTACCCGGTCGTGACCGTGCTGCTCGCCCGCATCCGGCTCGGCGAGCACCTCGCCCTCGTGCAGCGCGTCGGCGCCGTCGTCGCCTTTGCCGGCGTCGTGGCGATCGTGGCCGGCTAGGCGCCTGGGCCGCTACGGTGGAGTCGTGCTGCGCCTGATCGGTGACCCGCTGCCGCGCGCGATCGTCCGCTCGACCGTGCCCGCCCATCGCTTGCGGCGGTTCGCGTGACGGCCGCGGCGGAGACGCCGGAGGCGGTCCTCGCCGACCTCGACGCGCTCGTCGGCCTCGGGCCGGTGAAGGAGGCGATCCACCGGCTCGCCGACGTCCACCGCCTGAACGCGCACCGGCGCGCCGCTGGCGAGCCCGTCCTCGAGCAGCCGCTCGACCTCGTCTTCGCCGGCGACCCGGGCACCGCGGAGGACGACGTCGCGCGCCTCGTCGCGCGCCTCTACGCCGCGCTCGGGCTCCTCCCGGAGGCGAAGCTGGCGGAGGTCGGTCGCGAGCATCTGGTCGGCCCCGACGAGGCCAGCACCCGTGCGCACGTCGAGGCGGCCGTGGCGGCCGCCCACGGCGGCGTCCTCTTCGTCGACGACGCGCAGCGGCTCGTGGGCACCGGGCCCGGCGACCCGGGCGACGTCGCGATCGCGGCCCTTGTTGCGGCGATGGCCGATCCGGCCCGTGGCTTCGCGGTGATCCTGTCCGGCCCCACGGAGCCGATGCGCCTGATCGCGCGGCACCACCCGGCGCTCGCGCCCGCGTTCGAGGACGTGATCGAGTTCCCGCGCTACACGCCCGCCGAGCTCGCCGAGCTCTTCGCCCGGCAGGCCGCCGCGCTCGGGATCGCGGTCCCCGACGACGTGCGCACGGCCGTCGCCGCCCCCCTCGCCGAGGTGCACGCCGGCGGCCGCTTCCGCGACGCCCGCTACGTGCCCGCGCTGGTCGACGAGATGTATGCGCGCCTCGCCGGGCGCGCGCTCGCCGACGGCGCGCCCGATCCGGATGCGCAGCGCGCGTTCGCCCTCGCCGACGTGCCGCCCGTGGCGGCCGCCGAGCCCGCCGAGACGGGTCTCCGGGTCGGCTTCTCCGCGCCCTAGACGGTCGCGCCGGCCAGGTAGCCGTCGTGGATGGCGTCCTCCCAGCGGCGCGGCGCGCGCGCGTCGCCGACCGGGCGGGCGTCGATGCCGCGGTCGATCAGCGCCAGGCAGAGGGCGTCGTCGGCGGTGTGCCGCCCCGCGTGCAGCACGACCGGCGCCTCGAGGGTGCGCTCCTGGCCGTCGTAGCGACCGCTGACGGTGACCGTTCCCGGTCCGATCGCCGTCACCGCGACGTCGGAGAGGATCCGCACCCCCGCCTCGCGCAGGCGCTGGAAGACCGGGCGCTCGGCGTGGTTCTCGGCGATCTCCTGCAGCGGCGCGATGCCATCCGGGATCAGCGTCACGGTGCGCCCCTCGAGGGCGAGCGCCTCCGCCGGGCCGGCCGCCTTGCGGCTGCCCTCCTCGTCGATCAGGAGCACGTCGCCGGCGGGCAGCTCGGCCCCCTGCAGCCAGGCGTCGACGGCGATCGCGGGGGCGGGCGGCGTCGGCACGGAGCCGGTGGCCACGAGCACGCGCTCGGGGGCGAGCGCGGCGACCGCGTCCGCGTCGGCTGTGACGCCCAGTCGCACGTCGACGCCGAGGTGCTCGAGCTCGTCGGCGCGCCACGACCAGAGGTCGTTCAGCGAGCGCAGGACGGGCAGGGTCGACGTGCGGCCGATCTGCCCGCCGAGGGCCTCGCGGGCCGCGAGCAGGGGCCCGCGAGGGCCGCGCGCGGCGGCCGCGCGCGCGGCCGCGAGGCCGGCCACGCCGCCGCCGACCACGACCACGTGCGCCGGCTCGGCCGCCGGCACGAGGCCGCGCTCGTCCTCGTAGCCCGAGGTCGGGTTCTGCGCGCAGGCGATCGGGAACTTGCGCATGCGCCGCGAGATGCAGACGTTCTGGCCGACGCACATCCGCTGGCGGCCCGCCTCGCCGCGCGCCGCCTTGTTGACCAGGTCCGGGTCGGCCATCAGGGCGCGCGTCATGCCGACGAGGTCGCAGGCGCCGTCGGCGAGGGCCTGCTCGCCGAGGGCGGGGCGGTTGATCTTGCCCTCCGCGAGGATCGCGATCCGGTCCGAGGCCACCGCCTTCGCGCGCGCCGCGTTCGGGATGCCGATGCCGGGCGGCAGGTCGAGCGGCGGGATGATCAGCTCGGTGTGCTGGTAGTCGCCGTTGCCGATGCCCATGTAGTCCACGTCGCACTCGGCCTCGAGGTGCTGCACGAGCCGCTCGAAGTCGGGGCTGCGGACGCTGATCGTGACGCCGAGGATTGCGTCGTCGCCGATCGCGTCGCGCACCGCGCGCAGGATCTCGACGGCGAAGCGCGCCTTGTTCTCGAAGGAGCCGCCGTAGCGGTCCGTTCGCAGGTTGCGCTCGTCGTAGAGGAACGAGTCGACGAGGGTGTCGTACGAGAACATCAGCTCGATGCCGTCCGTCCCCGAGCGCATCACGGTCTCGGCGCAGTCGGCGAAGCAGCGGGTGATCAGGTCGATCTCGTCCGTGCTCATCGCGTGGATGCGCCCGACGCCGAAGTAGCCGGGGGCGTCCGACGGGCCCCACTGCAGCCCGCCCGTGGCCAAGGGGTCGGCGTTCGGGCCCATGTGGTACAGCTGGTTGATGATCACGCCGCCGTGCTCGTGGACCGCGTCGACGGTGCGCTGCAGGCCCTCGACGAAGCCGGGCTTCGTGTGGTCGTAGTTCTGCGGGGTGACGCGGCCCGTCGGGTGCGGGGGGATCGGCTCCATCACGAGCAGGCCCGTGCCGCCCGCCGCGCGCGCCGCGTAGTAGCCGCGCACGCGCTCGCCGTGGATGCCGCCGTCCGAGTAGGACTGCGTGTGGGCGGTGAACGTGACGCGGTTTCTGACCCGCCTCCCGCGCAGCTCGAGGGGGGCGAGGAGGCGCTCGAAGTCCATGGCGGGATCGTAGGGGGCGGCCACGGCGAGCGCCCACCCCGTCCCATCGTCCGGAACGGCTAGCCGCGCTGCTCGGCGCGCAGGCGCCGCATCGCCTCGAGCACCTCGGGCGGGGCCCCCTCGCGGGCGGCCTGCGCGATCGGATCGGGCCGCACCTCGAGCGAGGCGAGGACGTCGGCGGGCACCTCGCCGCAGCTGACCGCCGCGACCACGGCGAAGCGCTCGGCGAGCTCGCGCGCCGCGGCCGTGGACTGGCCGATGAAGGTGTCGACGGCCTTGTCGAAGCGCTCGCGCCCGCCGTGCTCGGCGATCACCTCGGGGGCGGCTTCCGCCCACTCGGCGAGGGCCGGCGCCTCCACCTCGATGTGGAACTGCAGGCCCCAAGCGCGGTTCTGCAGGCGGAAGGCCTGCGCCGAGGACGCGTTGCCGGCGAGGACGACCGCGCCCGGCGGCGGCGTGAAGCCGTACCAGTGCCACTCGAAGCCGTAGAAGGGCCGCGGCATGCCGGCGAGCAGCAGGTCGTCGTCGGCCTCCCCGGTCAGGCCGACGTCGACGAAGCGCGCCACCTCGGGCCGCGCGACCGGGCCGACCGCGCCGCCACCGGCGCGAGCCAAGAGCTGGCCTCCGAGGCAGACGCCGAGGATCGGCACGCCCAGGTCGAGGGCCTCCTCGAGCAGGTCGAGCTCGGCGGCGAGCCAGGGCTCGGCGTCGTCCTGGTCGGGATGCGCGGTGCCGCCGAGCGACACGATCGCGTCATGGTCCTCGAGGTCGGGGCGCGTCGGGTCCTCATAGGCGCGCCAGATGGCGACGGGGCCGGCCGCCTCGAGCGGCGCCAGCAGGGCGCCAGGATAGCCGTCGTGGTCGTGCTGGATGAAGAGGGTGCGCACCGGGGATCTCTTCGCGGGGCCGCTAGGCGTGGCCGTGGGAGCGGGCGATCTCGCCGAACCGGCGAGCCAGCGCCGACGCCGCATCGGCGTTCGCGTCGGCGCGACGCTCCGTCTCTGCGCGCAGGGCGTCCTTGTCGACGCCGTGCTCGTCGAGGTTCCACGCGCCGACCGACATCCACCACTCGACCGTCGGGCGGTCGACCTCGATGTGGAACTGCAGACCCCACGCGCACGGACCGACGCGGTAGGCCTGGTTGGCGCTCGCATTGCGTGCGAGCGGCACCGAACCCGGCGGGAAGTCGAAGCCGTAGTGGTGCCACTCGAACGCGTGGTACCCCGGTCCGAGCGGGCCGAGCAGCGGGTCCTCCTCGCCGGCGGGCAGGAGGCCGATGTCGAACCAGCCCTGCTCCGTCGCGGAGGGGCCGACCGCGGCGCCCGCGGCGCGCGCGAGGATCTGCCCGCCGAAGCAGACCCCGAGCATCGGCAGCTCGCGCTCCAGGCCCTCGCGCAGGAGCCGCAGCTCGGGCGCGATCCACGCGTGGCGGTCGTCCTCGTCGGGCATCGCGACGCCGCCCATCAGGACCACGGCGTCGTACGGGGCGAGGCTCTCCGGGGCGGGGTCGGCGAAGCAGCGCCAGACGTCGACCTGTCCCGCCTCGTGCAGGGGCGCGCGGAACGCGGCCAGGAGGTTCGTGTGGTCGTGCTGGATCTGCAGCGTGCGCACGCCGGTCAGTGTACGGGGGAGGAGCCGGTGGCGCGGGGCATCGCGTACGGTGCCGCCATGGGGAGGGCGCGCGGCTCGCAGCTCGACATGGCGCTCGCGCTGACGCTCACCACCGTCGCGCTGTGGGCGCTCAACATCCCCGTCGTCAAGATCGGCCTCGACGGCTGGAGCCCGATGGCCTTCTCCTTCGTGCGCTTCGGCGCCGGCGCCCTGATCTACCTGGCCTGGGTCATCTGGCGGGAGGGCACCATCCGCGTGCGTCGTGCCGACATCCCGAAGTTCGTGGTCGCCGGGACGATCGGGATCGCGCTCAATCAGTACGCCTTCATGTACGCGCTCGAGGCGACCAGCGCGTCGACCGTGACCCTCGTCTTCGCGACGACGCCGCTGTGGGCTGCGCTGCTCGCGCGCGCCCTCGGCTGGGAGTTCGTCAAGCCGCTGTTCTGGGTCGCGGTGCCGATCTCGCTCGCGGGCGTCCTGCTCGTCCTGATCGGCGAGGGCGCGACCTTCACCTTCGACAGCATCAGCGGCATCCTGCTCGCGCTCGGCGCGCCGTTGACGTGGGGGATGTACAGCGTGCTCGCGCGGCCGCTCCTGCGCAGCTACTCCGCGATGCACGTGTCGGCCGTGATGATGCTGGTCGGCGCGCCCCTGATCGGGGTCCTCGGCGTGCCGCAGGCGCTCGCCCAGGACTGGAGCGGATTCGCCGCGTCGTCGTGGGCGGCGATGCTCTACGCGCTCGTGGGGTCGCTGATCCTCGCGAACCTGTTCTGGTTCGTCGCGATCCGCCGCGCGGGCGCTTCGCGTGCCGTCGCCCTGATGCCGCTGCAGCCGTTCCTCGGCGTCGTCTTCTCGGCGCTCCTGCTCGGCGAGCAGATCGGCTGGGAGGAGCTCGTCGGCGGTGCCATCATCATCGCCGGCGTCACCCTCGCGGTGCGCTCCGTGGTCCCCGTCATCCCGGACCACGATCCGCGCGAGATCGGGGTGCAGGAGTAGCGGGGGGGG
>JBMTER010000010.1:0-19318 GCA_049433345.1 Gaiellales bacterium
AAGCGGGTCAGGGAGAAGGGGCGGTTGAGCTCGTGCGGCTCGCCGGTGGCGATCGTGTGCGCCATCACCCAGCCGGAGCCCGGCGTGGCCTTGAAGCCGCCGGTGCCCCAGCCGCAGTTGACGTAGAGGTTCTCGACGGGCGTCAGGCCGACGATCGGCGAGGCGTCGGGGCAGACGTCGACGATGCCGCCCCAGGTGCGCAGCAGGCGCGAGCGGCTGAACTGCGGGAACAGCTGCATGCCGGCGGCCATCTGCTCCTCGATCACGTGCAGGCCGCCGCGCTGGGCGTACGAGTTGAAGGCGTCGATGCCGGCGCCCATCACGAGCTCGCCCTTGTGGGCCTGGGAGACGTAGACGTGGACGGCGTTCGACATGACGACGCAGTTGAGGACCTGCTCGTAGACCTCCGAGACGAGGGCCTGCAGGGGGTGCGACTGGATCGGCAGGTCGAAGCCCGCCATCGCGGCGAGCAGGCTCGAGCGGCCGGCGGCGACGAGGCCGACCTTGCCGGCCGCGATCGGGCCTCGCGTGGTCTGGAGGCCCGTGACCCGGCCGTCGACCACGTCGATGCCCGTGACCTCGCAGCCCTGGATGATGTCGACGCCGAGCGCGTCGCAGGCGCGGCCGAGGGCGAAGATGACGGCGTCGTGGCGGGCGATGCCGCCGCGGCGCTGCAGGGTCGCGCCCATCACCGGGTAGCGCGCGTCCTCCGAGACGTCGATGATCGGGCAGAACTCCTTGACCTGGTCGGCGTCGAGCCATTCGGCGTCGACGCCGTTGAGGCGGTTGGCGTTCACGCGCCGCACGGACTCGCGCACGTCGTGGAGGTTGTGGGCGAGGTTGAGGACGCCGCGCTGCGAGAACAGGATCTCGTAGTCGAGCTCCTCGGTCCAGCCCTCCCACAGCTTGAGGGCGTGCTCGTACATGGCCGCCGACTCGTCCCAGAGGTAGTTCGAGCGGATGATGGTCGTGTTGCGGACCGCGTTGCCGTTGCCGATCCAGCCCTTCTCGACCACGGCGATGTCGGTCATGCCGTGGTTCTTGGCCAGGTAGTAGGCGGTGGCGAGGCCGTGCAGGCCGCCGCCGACCACGACCGCCTCGTAGGAGGCCTTCGGGTCCGGCGAACGCCAGAGGAAGGGGGCGTTGTGCAGCGCGTGCTCGTTCGGGTCCATCGTCGCCTCCGCGGGCGTGGCCATCTGACTGACATTTCAGAGGCTAGGCCATGGGCCTGCCCTCGTCAAGCACGACGGGCTTGACAGGCGACCGGACCGATTGATACAACTTCACAGCCTTTTGGTTGTGAAGTTGAGGAGACCCCGTATGTCCGTCGCATCCCCGCCCACCCCGACCGCCAACCGCGCGAGCCGCTGGCCGCTCGAGCGCGTCCTCTTCGCGCTCGCCGGCACGATGATCATCGCCAGCGTGCTGCTGGCCGTGCTCGTGTCCGAGTGGTTCCTGCTCCTGACCGCCTTCGTCGGCCTCAACCAGTGGCTCTACGTCGTGGCGGGCAGCTGCCCCGCCGCGTTCGTCATCCGCCGCGTGTTCGGCGTCGAACCGGGATGCGCCCGATGAGCGCCGTCGCCGTCCCCGCGCTCGGCCCGATCGGCCGCCTCGGCCGCTGGGCCGCCACGCACCGCAAGCTCGTCGCCCTCGTCTGGCTCGTCGTCGCCGGCGCGCTCGGCTTCTTCGCCCCGCAGGCGGAGAAGGCGCTGTCCGGGGCCGGCTGGGAGGCCACGGGCTCCGAGTCGGTCGACGTCCGCGACGTCGTCGCCACGGAGTTCCAGGGCCTCGGCGGCAGCGCCATGATGGTCGTGCTCACCTCGCCGAACCTGACCGTCGACGATCCCGCCTACCAGCAGGCGATCGCCGACGTGTCCTCGATCCTCGAGCAGGACGCCGCGGTCTCCACCGTGATGCCGCCGCAGCCCGGCATGTCGATCTCGCAGGACGGCCGCACCGCCGTCGTGCAGGGCGGCGCCGCGCTCAGCCCGACCGAGATGGTGCGGGCCGCCGACCGCCTGAAGGGCGATCTCAGGGCCGTCGGCGACGACCAGGTCGTGGTCGCCCTGACCGGCGCGCCCGGCATGTGGAGCGACTTCAACGAGGCCAACAAGAGCGCGATGATGAAGTCCGAGCTCTACTCGTGGCCCGTCACGCTGGCGATCCTGATGCTCGCCTTCGGCAGCCTCGTCGCCGCCGGTCTGCCCCTGATGCTGACGATCATCGGCCTGATGGCCACCGCCGGCAGCCTCTACCTGACGGCGCAGGTGTTCGACGTCTCGATCTGGGCGATGAACTTCGCGCTGATGTTCGCCCTCGCCCTCGGCATCGACTACGCCCTGTTCCTCGTCGTGCGCTTCCGCGCCGCCATGATGGGCAGCGGCATGAAGCCCGTCGACGCCGTCGGCGTCGCCATGGACACCGCCGGCAAGGCCGTGCTGTTCAGCGGCATCACCGTGCTGATCTCGCTGTCCGCCGTCATGCTCGTGCCGAGCCCCGCGTTCCGATCGATGGCGCTCGGGATCATGCTCAGCGTGATCTTCGTCCTGCTCGCCACGCTGACCCTCCTGCCGGTCGTGCTCGCGAAGCTCGGCACGCGGGTCAACGCCGTGTCCCTGCCGTGGGTCCACGCCGGCGAGCACCGCTCGCCGCTGTTCGAGCGCTGGGGCGCCTTCCTCTGGCGCCGTCCGATCATCCCCGGCCTCGTCGCCCTCGTGGTCCTGCTCGGCCTCGCCGTCCCCGCCCTCGACCTGCGCACCGGCATGCCGTCGATCAAGGTCGTCCCCGAGGAGGACTCCTCGCGGATCGGCTACGAGGCGATCCAGAACGCGCTCGGCCCGGGCGCGCCCGGCGCGCTCCAGGTCGTCGCGCCGGCCGCCGACCAGGGTGCCGTCGAGACGGCGCTCTCCGCCGACCCGGCGATCGCCGCGGTGATGCCGGCGATGCCGTCCGCGTCGGGCCAGGACGTCCTCATCCAGGCCGTCCCCGCCGTCGACCCGTCCGACCCCGCCCTCGGCGACGCGATCGACCGGCTGCGCGATGCCCTGCCGGCCGCCGCCCTCGTCGGCGGAGCCGCCGCCGAGAACCACGACCTCGAGGTCGCCCTCGGCGACGCCACCCCGATCGTGATGGCGATCGTGCTGGTGCTCGGATTCCTGCTCCTGCTGGTCGCCCTGCAGGCGCCGCTGATCGCCGCGATCGGCGTCGTCACGAACCTCCTGGCCGTCGCAGCCGCCTTCGGCGTCGCGAAGCTGATCTTCCAGGACGGCAACCTGACGGGCCTGCTCGGCTTCGAATCGCAGGGCTTCCTCAACGCCTGGGGCCCGGTGTTCTTCTTCGCGATGATCTTCGCGATCTCGATGGACTACACCGTGTTCCTGCTGGCCTCCGCCAAGGAGCACTACGACCACTCGCACGACCCGAAGCAGGCCGCCATCGGCGGCGTCGCGCACTCGGGCCGCGTGATCTTCGCCGCCGCCGCGGTGATGGTCGCGGTGTTCTTCACGTTCGCCATCTCCGGACCCATCCCCCCGAAGGAGATGGGCATCATCCTGGGTGTCGCCGTCCTCCTGGATGCCCTCCTGATCCGGCTGCTGCTGATGCCGGTGGCGCTGCGCCTCTCCGGCCGCGCCGCCTGGTACCTCCCCAAGTGGCTCGACCGGATCCTGCCCGACGTCAAGTTCGGGCACTAGGCACGGCACCCGCCGCGGGGGACCGCTCCTCCCCCCGCGGCGGGCCGCCGCGCCCGCTAGCGCGTCGTTGACACGACAAGGAGCGCGCATCAAGATCGGAAGATGCATACCTGCCGCGCCGCTCTCGTCGAGGAGCTCCACGCCCCGCTCGCCGTCGTCGACGACCTCGAGGTGGCCACCCCCGGCCCCGGTGAGGTGCTGGTCCGGCTCGGGGCGAGCGGCGTCTGCCGCTCCGACCTGCACTCGAAGGGCGACCTCGGCGACATCGTCGCCGTGCCGTCGATGCTCGGCCACGAGGGCGCGGGCACCGTCGAGCAGGTCGGCGCCGGCGTCGGCGGCGTCAAGGTGGGCGATCGCGTGGTGCTCAGCTGGGTCGCGCCCTGCGGGGGCTGCGGGATGTGCGCGCAGGAGCTGCCCGCCCTGTGCCAGGACCAGGGCCTGTTCCTCGAGGGCCTGATGGCGGACGGCACGAGCCGCTTCAGCCATCAGGGCCGTTCGGTGCGCCACTACTGCTCCTCGACCTTCTCCGAGCTGACCGTGGTGCCCGCGGCCTGCGCCGTGCCGGTGGCCACGGACCTGCCGTGGGAGGCGCTCGCGCTCGTCGGCTGCGCCGTCACCACCGGGGTCGGCGCAGTGCTCAACTCGGCCCGCGTCCAGCCCGGGCAGTCGGTCGCCGTGATCGGAGCGGGCGGTGTCGGCCTGAGCGCCGTCCAGGGCGCGCGGATCGCAGGCGCCGGGCGCATCATCGCGGTCGACACGAATCCGGCGAAGCTCGAACTGGCGCGCGGGCTCGGCGCGACCGACGTCGTCGACGCCTCCGCGACGGACCCCGTCGAGGCGGTGCTCGCGCTGACCGGCGGCGTTGACCACGCCTTCGAGGCACTCGGCCACGTGGCCACGATCGAGCAGGCGATCGCGATGACCCGCCCGACGGGCCGCGCGACCCTGATCGGAATGGCGATGCCCGACCAGCGGCCGGGCCTGCCGGCCCTCGACGTCGTGGTCGGCGAGCGCGTCGTGGCGGGCTCCTGGTACGGCTCCTTCCTGCCCGCCCGCGACTGGCCGCGGATCGTCGGCTGGCTCGAGAGCGGCGACCTCGTCCTCGACGACCTGATCGAGCGGATCACGCTCGACGACGTCAACCGCGCCTTCGATCGGATCCGCTCCGGAGAGGCCGCGCGTCAGGTGATCGTCTACTGACGGACGCGGCACGCGCGGTCTGTGGCCATACTGCCGCCATGGCGCCGCACCCGCTCGACCCGCTCGGCCCCGACGAGCTCCGGCTCGCGATCGACATCGTCCGCCGCGAGCAGGGCCTGACCCGCGACCACCTGTTCGCCTTCGTCCTGCTCGACGAGCCGTCGAAGGAGGCGCTCGCCGCATGGTCGCCCGGCGACCCGATCGACCGCGCCGCCCGCATCACCGTCTGGGATCGCGCGCAGGGCCTCCTGATCGGGGCCGTCGTCGGCCTCGACGGCACGGTTCGCCGCTGGGACCCCCAGCCCGGCCAGAAGGCCGCGATGCTCGGACCCGAGGCGGTCGCCTGCCTCGAGGCCGCTCGCAACGACCCGCGCGTGATCGAGGGGCTGCGCCGGCGCGGCATCGACGACCCGGCGCAGGTGCACATGGAGACGTGGCCGTTCGGGATCGACGTCCCCGAGCACCTCGCCGACGGGCGGCGGCTGATCTGGACGCCGATGTGGCACCGCCCGAGCCCCGACGACAACCAGTACGCGCACCCGATCGGCGGCCTCCACGCGATCGTCGCCGTGGACACCGCCGAGGTCGTCGACGTCGAGGACGCCGGCGGCATCCCCACCCCGCAGACCCCGGGGCCGTACCGCCTCGCGCAGCCCGGCGGGCAGGTCGCCCTCAGGCCGCTCGAGATCATCCAGCCCGAGGGGGCGTCGTTCGAGGTCGACGGCTGGGAGGTGCGATGGGAGCGCTGGCGCTTCCGGCTCGGCCTCTGCCAGCGCGAGGGCCTCGTCGTCCACGACGTGCGCTTCCTCGACGGCGAGCGCGAGCGCAAGATCGCGCACCGCATGTCGATCGCGGAGCTCGTGATCCCGTACGGCGACGAGGGCATCAACGGCGCCGCCCGCAAGGCCGCCTTCGACACGGGCGAGTTCGGGTTCGGCAACTACACCAACTCGCTGACCCTCGGCTGCGACTGCCTCGGCGAGATCGTCTACCTCGACGTCTGCACGGCCGACGCCGACGGCGAGGTGCGCGAGGTGAGGAACGGCATCTGCCTGCACGAGGAGGACTTCGGGATCCTCTGGAAGCACACCGACACCGACGGGCACGTCGAGGTCCGCCGCGGCCGCCGCTTCGTCGCCTCCTCGATCGCCACGATCGACAACTACGAGTACGGCTTCTTCTGGTACTTCCACCAGGACGGCACGATCGAGTTCGAGGCCAAGCTGACCGGCATCGTGCTGACCCGCGCCGGCGTCCCCGGCGCCCCGCACCCGTCCGCGACCGAGATCGAGCCCGGCCTGCTCGCCCCCTACCACCAGCACCTGTTCTGCGCCCGCCTCGACCTCGACGTCGACGGCGAGCCGAACACCGTCGTCGAGGTGGACGCCGTCGCCCACCCGATGGGCCCCGACAACCCGGCGGGCAACAGCTACACGACGCGCGAGACGCCGCTCGCCTCCGAGGCCCGCGCGCAGCGCGACATCGACCCGTTCGCGAACCGCTACTGGAAGGTCGTCAACGCCTCGCAGCCGAACCGGATGGGCAAGCCCGCCGGCTACAAGCTGCTGCCGACGGGCGCCAACTGGCCGCTCGCCGACCCGGAGTCGGTGATCGGCCGCCGCGCCCGCTTCATGTACCACCACCTGTGGGTGACGCCGCATCATCCCGACGAGCGCTACCCGGCGGGCGACCATCCGTTCCAGCACGCGGGCCTCGACGGGCTGCCCCGCTGGACGCAGGCCGACCGGCCCCTCGAGGACACCGACGTCGTGCTCTGGTTCACGTTCGGGACGAACCACATCCCGCGCAGCGAGGACTGGCCCGTGATGCCCGTCGAACGGACCGGCTTCATGCTCAAGCCCGTCGGCTTCTTCGACCGCAGCCCCGGCATCGACGTGGCTCCGAGCGAGCCGAAGCACTGCTGCTGACGCGCTAGGCGAGGAGCGGTGCGAGCTCCTCGAGGATACGCAGCCCGCACGGATCGTCCTCCGTGCCGAGCGGCTGGATCGCGACGTGGTCGGCGCCCGCCTCGAGGTGGCCACGCAGCTGCTCGACCACGGACTCGGCGCTGCCGTGCGCGACGAGCGCGTCGATCAGCCGGTCCGATCCGCCGTCCGCGAAGTCGGCCTCCTCGAAGCCCATCCAGAGCAGGTTGCGGCGGTAGTTGTCGATCCCGAGGTACCAGCCGATACCCGCCCGGGCACGGGCTCGCGCCTCGCCGGGATCCGTGCAGACGATCGCCTTGTGCTCGACCGCCAGGATCGGATCCGCACCGAGGATCTCGCGCGCCCGCACGGTGTGCTCGACCGGGACGAGATAGGGGTGCGCGCCGAGCGAGAGGTCGCGCGCGACCTCGAGCATCGGCGGGCGCAGCGCCGCGATGATCGTGTGCACGCGCCCCTGCGCGTCGTCCTCCGTGCCGTCGGGCGAGTCGAACGCGCCGCGCTCGATCTGGCCGAGGTACTCGCGCATCTTCGCGACCGGCTTCAGGTAGGTCGTCTGCCCGCGGGGGTCGACCTGCGGCGGGTGGCTGACGCCGAGGCCGAGCAGGAAACGATCGTCGAACGAGTCGTTGAGGGTGCGCGAGGCGCTCGCGGCCGCGATCGCGTCACGCGCCCAGACGTTGGCGATGCCGCTGGCCACGAGGATTCGCTCGGTCGCGCCGAGCAGGACGGCGGCGTTCGAGAACGACTCGCGCACGCCCATGCCCTCCGGGTACCACAGGCACGGGAAGCCCAGCTCCTCGGCGCGGCGCGCGGCCGGCCGGCCCCTCGACGCGGGCACGGCGGTCAGCGCGCCGATCCAGGCGCCCCACGTGCCCATCTGCTCGCGCATCGCGGCGCGGTCGTCGCTCAGTCCCATCGTGCCTCCCGGCGCTCGTCGTCTGCCGGGGCATCGTGCCACCCCCGGCCCGTCCCGGCGCCGACCGTCACGGGGTGGGCGCACCCCAGCCGCCGCCGCCCGGGGTCTGCACGCGCACGACGTCGCCCGGCGCGAGGTCGACACCCACCTTCGCGCCCACCGGCCGGCCGTTGACACGGTGCTCGCCGACGGCGCCCCGGCCGCCGCCACGAGCGCCCCACGGGCCATGGCGGCGGCGATCGGCGACGAGCGACAGGGTCGCCGGGGCGAGCGCCTCGAGCTCGCGCACGATCCCGTCGCCGCCCCGGTGCAGGCCGTCGCCGCCCGTGCCGTAGGCGAGCTCGTAGCGGCGCACCCGCAGCGGCACCTCCAGCTCGAGCGCCTCGACGGGCGTATTGCGGGTGTTGGACATGGCGACGTGGACGCCGCTCGGTCCGGGCCCCGCGGCGGAGGCGCCCTGGCCGCCGCCGATCGTCTCGTACGTGCTCCAGCCCGCGCCGCCCACCACGACGTTGTTCATCGTCCCCTGGCCCTGCGCCGGCAGCTCCGCGATCTGAGCGAGCGCCGCCATCACCACATCCGCGACGCGGCTCGAGGTCTCGACGTTGCCGGCGGCGACCGCGCTCGGAGGCACCGCGTGGACGAGGCTGCCGGGCTCGGCCAGGACGGTCAGCGGGCGGGCGATCCCGGCGTTCATCGGGATGTCGCCGGGCAGGAGCACGCGCAGCGCGAACAGGCAGCCGGCGCGCGTGACGGCCAGGGGGCAGTTGACGTTGCCGCGCACCGCCGGCGCGGTGCCGGCGAAGTCGACCGCTACGTGATCGCCCGCGATCTCGACCCGCACGCGGATCGGGACGTCGTCGTCGGTGACCCCATCGCCCTCGAGCACGTCCTCCGCCTCCCACACCCCGTCGGGCAGGGCGCGGAGGGCCTCGCGGGTGCGTCGCTCGGCGTAGGCGATCATCGCGTCGTACGCGTCGAGCACCGTCGCCGCGCCGTTGCGGGCCGCGAGCTCGGCGAGGCGGCCGCGGGCGAGGTGGATGGCGGCGAGCTGTGCATCGAGATCGCCGCGGCGCTCATCGGGCTGGCGCACGTTCGCGAGGACGAGCGCGAGGAGGTCCTCGTCGGGGACACCGGCGCGCACCAGCCGGACCGGCGGGATCACGATGCCCTCCTGGAAGATCTCGGTCGCACCGGGCGGCATCGACCCCGCCCGCATCCCGCCCACGTCGGCGTGGTGGGCGCGCACGGCGGCGAGGGCCAGGATCTCACCGCCCACGTCGAGCGGCGCGACGAGGGTCACGTCGGGCAGGTGCGAGCCGCCCGCGTAGGGATCGTTGACCACGAACACGTCGCCGGGCGCGGGGTCGCACGCGAGCACGGCGGCGACGGTCTCGGGCATCGAGCCGAGGTGCACGGGCACGTGCGCGGCCTGCGCGACCATCCGCCCGTCCGGTGCGAACAGGGCGCACGAGGAGTCGCGGCGCTCCTTGATGTTTGCGGAGAACGCGGCGCGCACGAGCACGGCGCCCATCTCCTCGGCGACGCCGGCGAGCGCGTTTCCGAGGACGATGAGGCCGATCGGATCGAGACTCACGCCGCTCCCTCCCGCCGCAGGACCAGGGTGCCCGTCTCGTCGCAGCCGCCCGACCAGCCCTCCCCGACCCAGACGGTGGCGCCGTCGATCGGCACGCTCGCCGGCCCCGCCACCGGCCCGTCCACGGCTGGCGTGGGCGCGAGGCCCGGATGCTCCGTGGGCACCGTCGCGGTGACGCGCACCGCGACGGCCTCGACCACACGGTCGGGCCGCTCCCAGCC
Organism: Gaiellales bacterium; assembly: GCA_049433345.1. GTDB lineage: Bacteria > Actinomycetota > Thermoleophilia > Gaiellales > F1-60-MAGs149 > F1-60-MAGs149. The sequence continues at coordinate 9,573 of JBMTER010000010.1, forward strand.
GTGGCGCAGCGCATGGCGGCGGTGGAAGCCCGCCGCAGCCTCGGCCGCCGTGGCCAGCGGCACGACCAGCTCGTGGCCCTGGCCCGCGTAGCGGCAGTCGACGGCGAGATCGAGCAAGGCGCCGGGCAGGTCCGCGCGGGCCTCGGCGGCGAGCCCGTCCAGCGCATCCTGCACGACGGCAATGCCGTCGCGGTCGAGTGGCGCGCGCACGCCGCGGACGTGGTCGCGGCGCGTGTCGGCCAGTGCCAGGCCGAGTGCCGAAAGGACGCCGCTGGCCGCCGGCACGAGCACGGTGCCGATGCCGAGCTCGTCGGCGAGCGCGCAGGCGTGCAGCGGGCCGGCGCCGCCGAAGGCGACGAGCGCGCCCGCGCGCGGATCGCGGCCCCGCTCGACCGAGACGACGCGCAGCGCCTGCGCCATCGCGCTGTCGGCGACGCGCACGATCCCGAGCGCCGCCGCCTCGGGATCCAGGCCGAGCCGCTCCGCGAGGGCCGCCACGGCCGTCAGCGCCCGCTCGCGCGACAGCGTGATCGAGCCGCCGAGGACGAGGCCGTCGGGCAACCGCCCGAGCACGACATTGGCGTCGGTGACGGTGGGTTCGCTGCCGCCGCGCCCGTAGGCGGCGGGACCCGGCACGGCGCCGGCGCTGGTCGGTCCGACGCGCAGGCGGCCGCCGTCGTCGACCCAGGCGATCGAGCCGCCGCCCGCGGACACCGTGTGCACCTCGGTCATCGCGAGTCGCGGCGGCACCCCGGCCACGACCGCCTCCGTCGTCGTGGCCCCGGAGCCCACGACGATCGCGGCGACGTCCGTGGACGTCCCGCCCATGTCGAACGTGAGGGCATCCTCGTAGCCGCTCCGCACGGCGACGTGCGCGGCGCCGACGACACCACCGGCCGGCCCGGACAGGACGGTGGTGGCGGCGAGCAGGCCCGCGGTCTCGGCGTCGATCACGCCGCCCGACGACTGCATCACCGTCGGGGCGGGCAACCGCGCCTCGGCAGCGCGCTCGGCGAGCCGACCGAGGTAGCCGCGCAGGCGGGGGCGCAGGTAGGCCGTGGCCGCGGTGGCGCTGGTGCGCTCGAATTCGCGCATCTCGGGCAGCACCTCGTGCGACGCCACGACGTCGACGCCGGGCAGGGCGGCGCGCACCGCCTCGACGACGGCGATCTCGTGGGCGGGATGCAGGTACCCGAAGAGCAGGCTCACGGCGACGCTCTCCGGCTGCAGCCGCGCGAGCTCGGCCAGGGCCCGCTCGAGGTCGTCCGGATCCAGCGGCTCGACGACGCCGTCGGGGCCCATCCGCTCGCGCACCGTCACGCGCAAGTCGCGCGGCACGAGCGGCGGTGGATGGTGACGCGCGAGGTCGTAGAGATCGGCGCGGTCCTGGCGACCGATCTCGATCACGTCGCGGAAGCCCTCGGTCGTGACGAGCGCCGTACGGGCACCGCGCCGCTCGAGCAGCGCGTTGGTGGCGACGGTCATCCCGTGTGCCAGGGCCAGCACCGACCCGGGGTCGATGCCGGCGGCCCGGACGGCGACGAGCACCGCCTCCGACTGGTCCTCGGGCGTGGTCGGGACCTTCGCGATCACGAGCCCATCGGGCCCGACCGCGGCCAGGTCCGTGAAGGTGCCTCCCACATCGACGCCGACGCGCATCCCGCGAAGGGTACGCGCTGGCCGGCGGCCCGCGCGTCCCCTTCGCCCCATGCTCGACGCGGCGACCTCCAAGCGGCTGCGCGCGGTGCTGGCCGAGCGGCCCGACCGCCCGCTCGGCGTCGTCCTCGACGTCGGCTTCACGAACGGCCTCGCCTCCGCCCGCGCCCTGCGCGACGCGGGCGCCCCCGTCGTCGTCGTCGACCACCGCCGCGGTGCCCTCGGCTTCAAGTCGCGCGGCGTCGCCCCCATCCTCGCGCCCGACCCCGCCGTCGACGAGGAGGGCTTCATCTCGGTGCTCGCCGAGCTCGCCGCGGTCTCCGGCCGGCCGGGGGTGCTGTTCCCGACGCACGACGCGCACCTCGTCGCCGTCTCGAGGCACGCGGACCGGATCCGCCCGCTCGCCCTGCCCGGCTCGGGCTGGAACGTGATCGGCCCCCTGATGGCGAAGATCCCGCAGCTCGAGCTGGCCGAGCGGGCCGGCGTGCCGATCCCGCGGTCGTTCATGCCGACGACGCGCGAGGAGGCCGAGGTCGCGGCCACGCAGATCCCGTACCCCGCGATCGCGAAGCCCTCGATCGGCATCGCCTTCAAGCACGCCGAGAAGGTCCAGGTGCTGCAGGCCGACCGCCCCGATCAGCTCGTCGACGCGTTCGAGCGGATCGACGCCACCGGCGACCGCGCGATCTTCCAGGAGGTGATCCCCGGCGGCGACGACGCGCTCTGGACCGTCGGCTCGTTCTCCGAAGACGGCGGCCGCGCCGTCGGCACCTTCTGCGGGCGCAAGCTGGTGCAGCGCCCCCCGATCTTCGGCACCTGCCGGGTCGGCGAGGCGCGCTGGGCTGACGAGCCCGTCGCCTACGCGGACCAGCTGCTGCAGACCAGCGGCTTCGACGGCATCACCCAGATCGAGTTCAAGCGCGATCCACGCGACGGCTCCTACCGCCTGATCGAGATCAACCTCCGCACCTGGCAGTGGCACAGCCTCGCCCGTCGCTGCGGAGTCGACCTCGTCGGCATGTGCTACCGGGCCGCCTGCGGCGAGGACGTGGCCCGCGCCGTCTCGGGGCCGCGCCACGACGGCCGCCGCTGGGTCGCGGCCGTGCCGCACCTGCGCGCCGGCGTCGCCGGGCGCGAGAGCTTCGGCAGCATCCTGCGACCGCTGGCCGGCCTGATCGAGGAGCCGGTCTTCAGCCTACGCGATCCCAAGCCCGGCGCCGTGCAGGCCGCCGGGCTCGTGGTCGGCCCCGTCAAGCGGCGCCTGCGCGGCCGCTGATCGGCGCGACCGTGCGCCGGATCAGTCCGGCCATCGCCTCGGCCTGACCCTGGCGCGAGATGCGCTCGCGCACCTCGGCGGGCAGGGGCTCCGCCACGAGCGTCCCGTCCCGCCAGCGGTCGCCGAGCCGCTCGACCGCGAGGCGGGCGCCCGTCGGATCATCGGGCGCGACGATCTCGGCCCCGACGTGCGCGAGCTCCCGGGCGGCCGCCCCTGCGGGCGGCACGAGCGCGAGGACGGGCCGGCCGGAGGCCATCAGCTCCCAGACCTTGCCGGGCAGGAACTTGGCCCCGTGCCCGCCGCCGTCCTGCATGAACAGCAGCGCGACGTCCGCGTCTGCCTGGGCCTGCAGGGCCGAGGCGTGCGGCTGCGGCGGCTCGACCCGCACGACGTCGTCGAGGCCGAGCGCCCGCACCCGTGCCTGCTCCCGATCGGGGAAGCCGCCCATGAAACGCAGCCGCAGGATGTCCCGCAGCTCGGGTCGCTCGGCGAGGAGCGCGGCCGCGCCCTCGAGGAGCACGGCGGGCGAGCGATCGCCGAAGAACCAGCCCGTGAACGTGAACGTGCAGTGCCCGGCGTCGGGGCGGCGCTCGACGGCGGCCAGCTCCTCGAGGTCGACGCCGTTCGGGATCACCGTGAGCGGCAGGTCGGGGCGCAGGCCGCGCACCTCCGCTTCGGCGTGGTCGACGACGGCTGCGGCGTCCATGCCGGCCGTGCACCAGCGGGCGAGCCGCGCGACGGCCGCCTGCTTCGCACGCACGTCGGGGCGGCCCAGGTCGAGGTCGGCGTGGGTCAGCCACGGGTCGCGCCAGTCGGCGATCCACGGCACGTCCGTGCGGGCGCGGATCAGCCGGCCCGCCACGGCCACCGTATGCGGCGGTGTCGTGGTCACGAACGCGTCGAAGCGGCCGCTGCGCAGGAGGCGCACCGCGGCGGGCACGACGTCGGCGAGCCACGGCGCGTTCGCGTCGGGGAGGAACAGCCGCTGCGGCGCGAGCCGCGCCCGCATCGCGAGGCGCCGCGCGCGGGTCGGCTCGGCCCGCACGCGCTCGCCGGGCAGCTGCCGCAGGGACGGTCCGCGGTAGGGCACACGATGCACGGGCACGTCCGCGGGGATGCGCGCCACCGAGGCCGGGTCCTCAGCCAGCCACTTGGCGTCCGTCGGCACCAGCATCTCCACGTCGACGCCGAGGCCCGGCAGCCGCCGCGAGAACTGCAGGGTCCGCTCGACACCCCCGCCTGACGTGGGCGGGTAGTAGAACGCGACGAACAGGACGCGCAGGCGCTCCTCCATCCGACCCATCATCGCATGGGGGCCGATGCGGTCGGCGGTATGCTCGCCGCGTGCCCGACCGCCTGCGCATCCTGCACGCGCCGCTCAACATCGCCGGCGGCCCCGAGGCCCTCAGTGCGGGCCTCAACGCGATCGGCTGCGACAGCCGCCTGCTCGTCTTCACGAGGCAGCCGTTCCGTGATGGCTCGGACATCAACCTGCGCCTGCGCCAGGGCGGCGGCCCCGTCAACCTGGCCCTCAACCTGCCCAGGCAGGCGCTCGCGTTCGGGCGCACGCTGCCGGCCTTCGACGTCTTCCAGTTCCACTTCGGAGTCACGCTCCTGCCCAAGCGCGTCAACCTGCCGCTGCTCGGCCGGCTCGGGAAGGGGCGCGTGTTCCACTTCTGGGGCTCCGACATCCGCGACGCGCCCGTGGCCAAGTGGGACTACGCGCTGCGCCACGCCGACGCCGCCATCATCGGCTCGTACGCGACCGTGCACCGGGCGCCCCGCGGCGACTGGTGGCCGCCCTATGACGTCGTGCCGCCCGGCATCGACCTCGGCCGATGGCGCCCCGCCTACCCCGAGCCGCAGCGCACGATCCGCATCGTGCACGCGCCGTCCCGGCGTCGCTCGAAGGGCACCGAGGCCGTCCTCGAGGCGATCCGGACCCTGAAGGCCGAAGGCGCCCCGATCGAGCTGGACCTCGTCGAGAACACGCCCAACGACGAGGCGCGGCTGCGCTACGCCGCCGCCGACCTCGTGATCGATCAGCTCAACGTGGGCTGGTACGGGCTCTTCTCGATCGAGGCGATGGCCCTCGGCAAGCCGGTGATCGTGCGCCTCGACCGGGAGGCCGCCGCCGAGACGGAGGACGCCTTCGGCCACCGCATCCCGCTGATCAGCGCCGACGCCGACAGCCTCGCCACCACGATCCGCGATCTGGTCGCCGACCCCGCGCGGCTGACCGAGATCGGGCGTAGCTCGCGCGCCTACGTCGAGGCCGTCCACTCGCACACCGCCGTCGCCGAGCGCATGCTCGACGTCTACCGGCGCCGCGGCATCGCGCACGGCCGCTGATGCCACGGCGGCTCGACCGAGAGACGCGGCGGCCCGGCCCGGGCGTCGCCATCGCGGTGCTCGCCCTCTGCGCACTCGTGGTCGGCTACGTGGGCATGGTCGCGCTGCGGGACGGCGGCACCACCCTCGGCGTCGCGGCCATCGCGGTGGCTGCCGGACTCGCGGCCGGGGCGGTGGCGCTCAGACGGCGCACATAGTACACATACATGTCGACTATGTGGCATACTCGGCCCATGCCCCAGTTGCATCTCTACGTCACGGAGGCGGTCGCCGAGTCCGTCCGGGTTCGGGCGGGAGCCGAGGGCATGCCGGTCTCCCGCTGGCTGGCGGGCATCGTCACCGACGCCGTTCGCGAAGATGACGCGTGGCCGCGCGGGTACCTCGAGGACATCGAGCCCTCGCCCGATTTCCGCGTACCCGACGACATCCCGCTCGAGCCGCTGGCGCCGCTCGACCGCGCGCGGGCCTAGCCGTGGGGTACCTCCTGGACACGTCGACGCTGGTGGACGTGCTGCGGGGCGACGTAGACGTCCGCCGTCGGCTGCTCGACCAGCCCCCGCGCACCGTCCACACCTGCTCGGTCGTACGCGCCGAACTGGTCGCCGGCTGCGGCCTCGCCCGCGAGCCGATGACGGAGCACGCGAAGGTCGAGCGCCTCCTCCGGCCGCTCCTCTCGCTGCCGTTCGACGACGCCGCGGCCGACGCCTATGGCAGCCTGCGCGCGATCCTGCAGCGGGCGGGGTCCGGCGTCGGCTCGAACGACCTGATGATCGCCTCGATCGCACTCGCGCGGCAGTTGACGCTGGTCTCGTCGAACACCCGGGAATTCGCGCGCATACCCGGCCTACCGGTCGAGGATTGGCGCGCGGCCGCCTAGAGCCAGTCCGCCTTCCGCAGGACCAGCGCCAGCGAGACCATCCCGACCAGCGCGACGGCGGCGGCGAAGAACCCGCCCCAGTAGCTGTCGAGCAGCCACAGGTGCTGGAAGTTCTGGCCGTACCAGCCGGTGGTGATCGTCGGCACGAGCAGGACGGCGCCCCAGCCGGAGATCTTCTTCGTGATGTCGTTCTGCCTGTAGGCGACGAGTGACAGGCGCGAGTCCTGGAGCGCGATCAACCGCTCGCCGTACGCATCGAGATCGTCGTGGACGCGCAGCAGGTGGTCGTACACGTCGCGCAGCTCGAGGTCGACCGCCTCGCCGTGGCGGCGGTCGACGAGCTCCTGGCGGATCGCCATCCCGATCACCTCCCGCAGCCGGTTCGCCCGTCGCCGCAGGTCGCCGACGTGGGTCCGCAGCGTCGCCGTCTCACGCAGCGCCGGCAGCGGGTCGCGGTCCTGCGAGGCCTCGAGCACACCCGACTCCTGGTCGACGAGCCGATCCTCGAGGTCGCCGGCCGCGTCCTCGTAGACCTCGACGATGCGGCTCAGCAACACGCAGGCGACGGCCATCGCCCCGGCCTGGGGCAGGTCGACCCAGCCCTGGACCTCGGCCGCGGCCTCCGCGAAGTCGACCGGCCAGTCGTAGCGGACGGTGATCGCCGTCGTGCCCGACAGCACCATGCAGCCCGTGCCGTCGCCACGCGGGGCGCCGACCTGCACAACGGCCCAGTCGCCGAGCCGCACGAAACGCTGGCGGCCCTCCGGACGGTGCACCGCGGCGGTCAGGGCATCGGACCAGCCGGCGGCGCGCCCGAGCGCCGCGAGCTCGGCATCGGACGGGTCGGCGCAGTCGAGCCATGCGAGCGGCGCGGTGCCGCCGAGCACGGCGGCGAGGTCCGCCTCCGCGAGCGGCGCCATCACCGCGGGCGAAGCCCCGAGGTCGAGTCGCTGCAGCACGAACCCATGGTGGCACGCGCTCCCGCCGGCGAGCGGCGGGGGACCACGACCGACAGCGGTAGACTCAGCGCGTGCTCGAGGGCAAGCGCATCCTGTTGACCGGCGGTGCCGGCTTCATCGGCACGACCGTCGCGGGCCTCCTGGCCGACCGCAACGAGGTCGTCCTCTACGACAACCTGCACAACGACGCGCTCAGCCAGACGACGCTGCTCCAGCATCCGAACGTGACGTTCGTGCAGGGCGACATCCTCGACCTCGAGGCGCTCGCAGCGGCAGCCGACGGCGCCACCCACGTCGTGCACATGGCGGCGATCGCCGGCGTCGCGACCGTGCTCAAGAGCCCCGTCCGCACGATGCGCGTCAACCTCCTCGGTACGGCCAACGTGGCCGAGGTCGCGCACGGCCTCGGCGACCGGCTCGAGCGGCTGATCGACTTCTCGACCAGCGAGGTGTTCGGCCGCCACGCCTACAAGGTCGAGGAGACCCACGAGACATCGGGCGGCCAGGTCGGCGAGGCACGCTGGTCGTACGCCGTCTCGAAACTCGCCGGCGAGTACTTCCTGCACGCCTACTTCGAGGAGCACGGCCTGCCCGTCGCCGTCGTGCGCCCCTTCAACATCTACGGCCCGAACCAGATCGGCGTCGGCGCGATCCACCACTTCGTGCGCCACGCGATCGCCGGCGAGCCCCTGACCGTCCACAACGACGGGGCCCAGATCCGCGCCTGGTGCTACATGGACGACATCGCGACGGCCGTCCTCGAGATCCTCGAGAACCCCACGGCCGTCGGCCAGTCGTTCAACATCGGCAACCCGCGCAGCGTCTGCACGACGTACGACCTGGCGCTGCGCATCAAGCGCCTCTCGGGGTCGGACTCGCCGATCGTGTTCAAGCCGCTCGAGTACTCCGACGTCGAGATCCGCATCCCCGACATCACGCGCGCCCGCGAGGTGCTCGGCTGGGAGCCGCAGGTCGACCTCGACGAGGGCCTCGAGCGCACGATCGCCTGGTACCGCGCACAGGGGTCGTAGGAGCAGCGCCGTGGCCGCCTTCTCGCCGGAGGGCTACGGGGAGCTCCTGGACGCGATCATCGCCGGGCGCTATCGGCTGCGCGGCTTCGACGTCGCCCAGCCGGCCGAGCAGATGCTGTTCCTGCGCCACGACGTCGACCTCTCCCTCGAGGCGGCGGTCGAGATGGCCGAACTCGAGCACGCCAAGGGCATCCGCGCCACCTACCTCCTGATGACGCGCAGCGTCTTCTACAACCTCGCCTCACCCGCCGGGATGGACGCCTACGCGCGGCTACGCGAGCTCGGCCACTGGGTCGGCCACCATGCGCTCCACCCCCACGTCGATCCCGTCCTCGACCCGGGCTTCGACCGCGTGATGGCGTGGCACAACCCCGACCCGGCCTTCATGGAGGACGCGGTGCCCGGCTGGGTCAACGTGATGGAGCCGCGCTTCACCGGCGGCTTCGCCTGGACGTACCGCTCCGACTCGAAGCAGACCTGGCGGCGCGGCGACCCGACGGCCGAGATCGCCGAGGCGCGCTTCCCGTGGCTGCAGCTGTTGATCCACCCTGTTCTCTGGATGCGTGGCCGGGACGGCATGCAGGCCACGATCGACGCGTACCTCGACGCCGACCGCGACGCGCGCCTCGAGCACCTCAAGGGCGACGACCTCGACCTTGGCTGAGCCGCTCACCATCCTCGTCACGGCGGTCGGCTCGCCCGGCGCGGCCGCGCTCCTGCGCGCCCTGCGCGACAACGGCGAGCGGCCGGTGCGCCTCGTCGGCACCGACCTGCGCGCCGAGAACGCCGGTCGCTTCCTCTGCGACGCATTCGAGACGGTGCCGGCCGGCGCCGACCCCGGCTTCGCCGACGCGATCCTCGACCTCGCCCGCCGCGAGGGCGCGCGCGTCGTCCTCCCACAGGCCTCCGTCGACCTGCCGGGCCTCGCCGAGCGCCGCGCCGACTTCGCCCCGGCGGGGATCGCCCTGATCTGCTCGTCACCCGACGCCGTGCGGGCCGCGGACTCGAAGCGCGAGACGCTCGAGCTGTGCGAGCGGCTCGGTGTGCGCGCACCGGCCTACCGGGTCGCGCGAGGCGGGGCCGAGGTGGCGGAGGCGGCCCGGGCGCTCGGCTACCCCGAGCGCGACGTCTGCATGAAGCCCGTCGTCTCGGCGGGCTCGCGCGGCTTCCACGTCATCTCCGCCGACGTCGACGAGCGCCATTGGCTCCTCGAGGAGCGGCCCGTGGCGCCGCCGCGGCGGCTCGAGGACGTCGAGCGCATCCTCGCCGGCGACGACACGGAACTCCTCGTGATGGAGCTCGTGACCGGCCTCGAGCGCACCGTCGACGGCTACGCCGAGGGCGGGCGCATCGTGCTCGGCCACCCGAAGACGCGCGAGGCCATGCGGGCGGGCCTCGCGATGCGCTTCGAGACGCTCAAAGCACCCGACCTGATGGCGACCGCCGCCACCCTCGTCGAGGGCTTCGGCCTCGACGGCTTCTTCAACCTGCAGCTGATCGGGGACGCCGTCCTCGAGATGAACCCGCGCATCTCGACGATCGTCTACCAGGACGACCTGAACCTGCCGTGGCTCGGCGTGCGCCGCGCCCTCGGC
>JBMTER010000011.1:0-18801 GCA_049433345.1 Gaiellales bacterium
CATCCGCCTGCCCCCAGGCCCGAAGTTCATCATCCGCATGCCCGACCCCGGCGAGGGGGCATCGTGGCGGCTCATGGGAACGGAGACCGTGGGGGGCATCTCGCTCTCGGGCATGAGCCAGGCCGACGGCACCGGCGACTGGAAGGTCCCCGTCGGGGGGATGGGCGCCGTCACCGACGCCCTCGCCCGGGTCGCCCACGACGCGGGCGCCGAGATCCACACGGGCGCCGAGGTCGTGGCCATCCGCCCCGACGCGGAGCGGGTGGAGGTGACGTGGCGCGACGCGACCGGCGAGCACACGGCCGACGCCGCGCACGCGCTCGCGAACGTGGCGCCCCAGGTCCTCGCGGACCTGCTCGGCGAGGCCCGCTCCGGGCCCGCCCCGCAGGGCAGCCAGCTGAAGGTCAACATGGTGGTGCGGCGGCTCCCGCGCCTGCGCAGCGGACGCGATCCCCGCGAGGCCTTCGCCGGCACGCTGCACCTCGATGAGGGCTACGACCAGCTCGAGGCGGCGTACCGGACGGCGGCGGCCGGTCGCCTGCCCGACCCGCCGCCCGGCGAGATCTACTGCCACACCCTGACCGACCCGTCCATCCTCGCGGCGGACCTGCGCGAGCAGGGGTACCACACGCTGACCCTGTTCGGGCTGCACGCCCCGGCGGCGTGCTTCGCCGACGACCCCGCCGCGCGCACGGCCGAGCACCTCGAGCGCACCCTCGCCGCCTTCGAGGCGCACCTCGACGAGCCCCTGTCGGACGTGATCGCCCTCGACCAGGACGGCCGGCCCTGCATCGAGGCCAAGTGCCCGCAGGACCTCGAGGCCGCGCTCGGCCTGCCCGGCGGCAACATCTTCCATCGTGACCTGCAGTGGCCCTGGGCCGAGGACGATGCGGAGGCGGGCCGCTGGGGCGTCGACACGCCGCACGAGCGGGTGCTGCTGTGCGGATCGGGCGCGCGCCGCGGCGGCGCGGTCAGCGCGCTGCCGGGACGCGCCGCCGCGCTGCAGCTGCTCGGCCGCCGCTGACGCCGCGGAAGCGCGCCGGATCGAGCAGGGGGTCGGGCGCCTCGAGCGCTCCCGTGAGGTGCCCGGCCACGAGCTCGGCGGTGACGGGCGCCAGCGTGATGCCGAGGGTGCCGTGGCCCGAGGCGATGACGACCCGCGGGTCGCCCGGCAGGGGGCCGATCAGCGGCATCGAGTCGGCGCTCAGGGGCCGTTGGCCGAGCCAGATCTGCGACGGCTCGGCCGGCAGCGGGCCGAGAAACCGCTCGCCGGCCTCGCGCAGGGCGTCGACGCGGCGGAGGTCCACCGCGTACGGGTCGGTGCCGATCTCGAGCGTGCCCGCGATGCGCAGGCGCCCCTCGAGCGGGGTCGCCACGCAGTGGGCGTCCGAGAAGTAGATCGGCCGCCGCGCATCGTCGACGGCTCCCGCGAACTCGACGTGGTAGCCCTTCGCCGGGGTGATCGGCAGGGCGAGGCCGACATCGGCGGCGAAGCGCCGCGTCCAGACCCCGGCGGCGACCACCACGTGGTCCGCCGCGATCGCTCCGGCGGTGGTCTCCAGCCGGATGCGCGGACCCGAGCGGTCGACGCGGAGGACCTCGACGCCCTCCGCGATCTCCACCCCGCGCGCGCGGGCGCCGTCGGCGAGGCGCTCGGTCAGGAGCAGCGAATCGACGTGGCCGTCGCCGGGCGCGAGCGCGCCGTGCGTGGCGCCGCGGACGGATGGCTCGAGCGCCGCGATCCCGGCCGCGTCGAGCGCCTCGATCTCGAGCCCGGCGTGACGCGCCTCCTCGACCACGGCGGCCTGCCCGGCCCGCCCGCCGCGTCCGCACCACCCCACAGGTTGAGGGTGCCGTTCATCGCGAGGCCGGTGCCGAGCTCGTCCGCCCAGGCCCGGTGCAGGTCGGTCGAACGCACGGCGAGCCGGCGCAGCAGGCGCGTGCCGGCTTCCGCCTCGGCGTCGCGCAGCGAGGCCGAGGTGAAGCGGGCGACCCAGCCGAGCTCGCTCGGGCGCGGCCGCAGCTTGAGCGGCGCCTTCGGGTCGAGCAGGAAGCGCAGGCCGCTGCGCAGCGACGCCGGCGAGGCCGTGCGGTCGGCGTGGCTCGGACAGATCATGCAGGCGGTGCCGGCGCTGGCACCGGCGCCGACGTGGTCGCGCTCAAGGACGAGCACCCGGATGCCGCTGCCGGCGAGCACGTAGGCGCAGCTCAGCCCGACGGCGCCGCCGCCGATCACCACCGCGTCCGCCTGCCGGGGAATCCCAGCCACCGCAGAAGCGTAGATGGTGGAAACGCCCGTTTTATCCGCTTGCGGCCGCGGGCGCTACGCTCGCGCGATGGACAGCCCCGCGTTTCCCGGACAGATCACGACCACCGCCGACCTCGAAGCGGTCTACGGCCCGCCGATGGAGGCCGTCCAGCAGAAGGCGATCGACCACCTCGACGACCACTGCCGCGACTTCATCGCGCTGTCGCCGTTCGTCGCGCTCGCGGCCGCGGACGCCGACGGCGTCACGGACGTCTCGCCCCGCGGCGGCCCGCCCGGGTTCGTGCGCGTGCTCGACGACCGCCGCCTCGTGATCCCGGACGCCGCCGGCAACCGCACGCTCGACGTCCTCCACCGCGTCGTGGCGGGCGGCCGCGTCGGGCTCCTGTTCACCATCCCGGGCGTCGCCGAGACGCTCCGCGTCCGCGGCACGGCCTGCGTGACCCGCGACCCCGCGCTGCTCGACGGGCTCCAGACCGGCGGGCGCCCCGCCGAGCTGGCGATCGGCGTCGTCGTGGAGGCGGCGTTCCTGCACTGTGCGAAGGCGTTCATGCGCTCCGGCCTCTGGCAGCCCGAGACCTGGCCGGACGCGAGCGCGCTGGCCCGGCCCGCGCGGATCTGGGCCGACCACATCGCCCTCGACGGCCTCGACGAGGCCGCCGTCGAGGGGTTCGTCAGCGAGGACTACGCAACGGGGCTCTAGCCGCGCAGGCGCTCGAGCAGCTTCCAGGCGCCGGGCAGGAGCGCGGCCGCCAGGTACAGCTTGAGCAGCTCGCCGGGCACGAACGGGTAGAGCCCGTACTCGAGCGTCGTCGCCCAGTCGAGGCCCTGATCCGCCATCAGCCACGGCAGGCCGATCGCGAAGATCACGACCGTGCCGGCGAGCATCGCCGCGGTGGCCGTCGCGAAGCGGCGGTCCCACTGGCGCTGCGCCAGCCAGCCGACGAGGGCGGCGGCGACGACGAAGCCGATCAGGTAGCCGCCCGTGGCGCCGAGGACGACGTCGAGGCCGTGCGACTGGTCCGCGTAGACCGGCAGGCCGACGATGCCCATCAGCAGATACGCGATCGTGGTCAGGCCGCCGCGCCAGAGGCCGTACGAGGCCCCGAGCAGCAGCACGCCGAAGGTCTGCAGGGTGATCGGCACCGGCGTGAACGGCAGCTGGAACGAGATCTGCGCGCACAGCGCGAGGAACGCGGCGCCCCCCGCGATCAGGAGCGCGTCGATGGCGAGGCCGGTGCGCGGGACGGCGGCGAGGCGGAGCGTGGCGGCGTTCATGACCGCGAACGCTACCAGCGCGACACCGCTGTCCGGTGTCGCAGGTGGCGGTGGGCCGGCCGCACGGGCCGGCTAGAAGCGCACGCCTCAGGTGTCGCAGGCGGGATCGATCCGCTCCACGCGCTCCGCCTCGGGTCGGATCGCTGCCATCAGCGCGAGGATCCGTCGCCCGTGCGGGGTGCGGCCGAAGTCCAGCACCGCCCCGTCGTCGCGGGTGAAGCGGACGCCGCCGGCGGCGACCTCGACCCGGACGACGCGGTCGAGGGGGATCTCCCCGCCCGATCCGTCGCGGCGCACGACGGCCACGCGCCGGTCGTCGATCACCTGGTCCTCGATCCAGAACCGCCGGCGGCCGAGCCAGCCGAGGGCGACGGCGGCGGGCGCGAGGGCGAGCAGGACGACCGTCCAGGCGCCCTGGGCCGCGCTCAGCCCCGACAGCACGAGCGCGACGGCGGCCACGATGCCCACGGTCAGGGCCGGCGTGCCGCGGCGATGGCGATGGTGCTCGAGCGCGGTCGGGGCGTCCCGTTCGGCGACGGCCATGCGGCAACCCTACCGGATGGATTCGGGCGCGGTGCAGCCGCTACGCTCCGGCCGTGGCGGAGGCGCTGTGGCAGCTGTCGGCGGAGGAGACCGCGACGCGCGTCCACGCGGGCGACCTATCCCCCGTCGAGGTCGTGCAGGCCGCGCTCGACCGGATCGAGGAGGTCAACCCTGTCCTCAACGCCTTCTGCTTCACGTTCCCGGAGCGGGCGCTCGAGCAGGCGCGCGAGGCCGAGCGGGCCGTGGCCCGGGGCGAGGCGCTGGGGCCCCTGCACGGCGTGCCGATCGCGATCAAGGACCTCACGCCCACCAAGGGCGACCGCACCACCCTCGGGTCGTACTCCCACGAGCACCACGTGCCCGACCACGACTCGGTGATCGTCGAGCGACTGCGCGCCGCCGGCGCGATCATGGTCGGCAAGACGACGACGCCGGAGTTCGCCTACTCGTCGTTCACCCGCAGCCCGCTGTGGGGGCCGACGCGCAACCCCTGGGACCCCGAACTCAACCCGGGCGGCTCGTCGGGCGGATCCGCCGCCGCCGTCGCGGCGGGTTGCGTGCCGCTCGCGGAGGGCACCGACATGGGCGGCTCGGTCCGCATCCCCGCCTCGTACTGCGGGATCGTCGGACTGAAGCCCTCCTTCGGGCGGATCCCGCTCGACGTGGTGCCGTCGAGCTGGGACACGATCCACCACTTCGGGCCGCTTGCCCGCAGCATCGACGACGCGCGCCTGTTCATGCTCGCCACCAGCGGCGCCCACGCGCGTGACGCGCTCTCGTCCACGGAGCGGATGGACTTCGCCGCGCCGATCCCCGGCGACGTCGAGGGCCTCCGGCTCGCCCTCGACGTCGACCTCGGTGACTACGTCGTCGACCCGCAGGTCGAGCGCGAGGTGCGGGCCGCGGCGGCCGCCCTGGCCGACGCCGGCGCGGTCGTGGAGGAGGTCGAGCTCGGCTGGACCCGCCAGGTGGCCGACGCCTGGGGCGAGCACTGGAGCGTCTACCTGGCGGCCTGGTTCGGCGACACGTTGGCGGAGTACGGCGACGTGATGGACCCGACGGTGCGGCGCCTGATCGAGCACGGGCTGAAGCTCGATGCCGTCACCTTCAAGCGTCTCGAGCTCGTGCGCCAGGAGGCCTGGGAGCAGCTGGCGGCGGTGCACGCCGACTACGACGCACTCCTGTGCCCGACGATGGCGCAGCTGCCGCTGCCGGTCGACACGGACGAGTACGCCCAGTACCGCACCGCCCCCGACGGTCGCTACTTCTCGTTGGACATGACCAGCCAGTTCAACTTCACGAGCCCGTGCCCGGCGCTGAGCGTTCCCGCCGGCTGGTCCGACGAGGGCCTGCCGGTCGGGCTCCAGATCGTGGCTCGCAAGCACCGCGACGACGAGGCGCTGCGGATCGGCCGCGCCGTCGAGCGGATCCGCCCGTGGGCGGACCGCCGCCCGCCGCTCTGATCCGCGGCTAGGCGCCGCCGACGCCGGGGCCCGGGTCGGGCCCCCAGGGGTCGCGCGCGTCGTCGGGCAGCGGCACGTCGATCGCGGCCAGGTAGCCGGCGATCATCCGGTAGACGCCGGCGAGGGTCGTCAGCTCGAGGAGGCCCTCGACGCCCCAGCGGCCGATCACCCGCGCCTGCGGATCGGCGGGCACCGAGGCGAGCTCGAGGGCGGCCAGCGCAACGCGGACGGCGTCGCGGTCGCCCTCGGCGAGTGCCGCATCCTCCCACGCGCCCGCACGCAGCGCCTCGATCGCCGGCTGGGGCAGGCCCGCGTCGCGCGCGGTCGGCTCGTGCTTCGACCACACGTACGCGCAGCGGGTCGCGGTCGCCACGGCGAGGGTGGCCGCCTCGCGCTCGCGGTCGGGCACGACCGCCTGGGTGCGGTAGAAGCGCCCGACCTCCAGCATCAGCTCGGCGAGCGGTCGGTGCAGGACGAGCGTGCCGTAGAGGCCGTCGAGACGGCCACGACGCGCACGCAGCTCGGCCAGGAACGCCTCCTGCTCCGGGTCGAGAATCCGGTGCTCACCGAGGTCCGCCATGGCGCGAGCCTAGCCGCGCGGGACGTCGCGGAGGCCCGCCGAGGGCGTCAGCAGCGCGTCGACGGGCAGGTCGTGCGGCTCGGTCGGCACCCGGTCGAGCACCTCGTCGTCGGCCACCACCGCGATCACGCGGCCCGTCGCCTGGGGTAGCGAGCGGTCGTAGCAGCCGCCGCCCTGCCCGAGGCGCCGACCCGCGCGATCGACGGCGAGCGCCGGCCCGAGGATCGCCTCCGCCGCGGCGCGCGCCGCGGGCCCGAGTCGCGGACCCGTCGGCTCGAGCAGTCCGAGCCGGGCCGGGGCGAGCGCGTCGGCCCCGGCGTACTCGGCCCAGTCGAGCGTCATGTCGTCGAGCGTGATCGGCAGGAGCACGTGGCGGCCGGCCGCGACGAGCGCGTCGAGCAGGGGCAGGGTCGGCACCTCGCCGCCGGCGCCGACGAACGCGGTCAGGGTCCGACCCGGCACGGCGGCGGCGTGGGTCGCGAGCAGCACGCCCCAGCGCTCGAGCTCGGCCGGGTCGCGTTCGGTCCGCCGCCGTCGGAGTTCGGCCCGCAGCTCGCGTTTCGACTCGCTCACGCCGGCGTCTCCGCGGGGGCGGGATCGGGCCCCGGCGGCGCGGGATCGGCATCGCCGCTCGGATAGGTCGCGGTCAGGGCGCGCACGCTCGGCGTGCCGAGCACGAGCACGACGTTCAGGAGGACGGCGACGAAGCCGAACAGGACGGCGCCGGTGGTGCCGACCCAGACCGTGATCGGACCGACGAGGGCCATCCCGACGGGCAGCATCGCGACGCTGCCGAGGGTGCGGAACGAGCCGACACGCGAGCGCAGGTCCTGATGCACCTCGCGGGTGATCGTGGTCTCGAGCAGCGTGCCGGAGATCGAGATCACGGCCCCCGCGACCACCGCGCCGAGCGCGAGCACCCAGATCGCGGAGGCGAACGCGAGCAGCAGGAAGAAGGCGGCGAACGGGATGCAGGCGAGATACGCGATGACCAGCGGCCGGGGCGGCCGCAGGCTCATCGCGGTCAGGCCGCCTATCAGGAAGCCGATGCCGAAGCCGGAGATGATCGCCGCCCAGGCGCTCGCGCCGCCGAGCCGCTCGTCGGAGATGGCCGGCCCGACGGCGTAGATCGACGGCATCACGAAGACCGCGTAGAGCACCTCGCCGATCACCACCACGACCAGCCAGCTCCGGGACGAGAAGGCCTCCCAGCCCTCGCGCAGGTCGCTTTTGAAGTTGCGGTTGCGCCACGGCGCGGGCTCGCCGCGGGTCTGCATGCGCCACAGGCAGAGCGCGCTGACCCCGAAGGTGAGGGCGTCGAACGCGATCGCGCCGGCCGGGCTGATCAGGGCCACGAGGACGCCGCCGACGGCACCGCCGAGGGCGATGCCGAGCGCCGGCGTGGTGGCCAGCAGGCCGTAGGCCTCCTGCAGGCGCTCGGGCGACACGGTCTGGGGGATGACGCCGCTGAGCGCGGGCCGGAAGAACGCCTCGCCGACCCCGTACAGGGCCATCAACAGGACGAGCAGCCAGATGCCGCCCGTGTCGGTCACGAGCGCGGCGAAGACGAGCAGGATCAGGAGGCCGCGGACGAGGTCGGAGGCGAGCATCACGAGCCGGCGCGGCAGCCGGTCCGCCCAGACGCCCCCGACGAGCAGGAACAGCGCGTTCGGCACCGCGCGGGCGGCGAGCACCAGCCCGACCTGCCCGACGCCGCCGCCCATCGCGAGGATCGCGAACGGCAGGGCGATCATCGAGATGGCGTCGCCGATGATCGACGAGGCCTGCCCGACCATCAGGTACGCGAAGGAGCGCTCGCGCAGGCAGCCCGGCAGGGCGTTCGGGATGGTGATGGCCGCCACGCCCCGCACTATCGCACGGCTTGGCGGCCGGGCAGGCTCGTCAGCGGACGACGGGCAGGCCGGCGCGCGACCACGCGCTCATGCCGCCCTTCACGTTGATCGCCTCGAGGCCGGCCTGGCGGGCCTTGCCGCAGGCCGAGTTCGAGCGCGAGCCCGAGCGGCAGATGAACGCCACCGGCTTGCCCTTCTTGCGCAGCTCGTGGAGGGCGCGCTCGTCGAGGCCGCCGAGCGGCATGTGCCGCGCCATCGGCGCATGGCCGGACTTCCACTCGGACTTCTCGCGCACGTCGATCAGGACGACCTCGCCCGCGCTCGCGCGGCGCTCGGCCTCGGCGACGTCGATCGCGCCGCCGCCCCCGCTCCCGCCGCCGAACAGCTTCGACAGCATCACGCGACCCCGGTCTGGGCCGGCAGGTGCGCGGCGAGGTTCAGCTGCTGCTCGATCACCGGCTGCGGTCCCGCGCCGACCATCGTCTCGACGACCTGCCCGCCCTGCAGCAGCAGCATCGTGGGGATCCCGCGCACGCCGAAGGCGGCGGCCAGCTCGGGCTCCTCGTCGACGTTGACCTTGGCCACGACGAGGCGGCCGGCGTAGGCCTCGGCCATCTGCTCGAGGACCGGCGCGACCTGGCGGCAGGGGCCGCACCACGGGGCCCAGAGGTCGATCAGGACGGGGAGCGGGGAGTCGACGACGTCGGTCTGGAACGACGCCTGGGTGACGGCGATGGTGGCCATGTCGGGGTCCTTGGGTCGGGGAATCCGGTGTGCACAACTCTACAACCGATTGGTGGTGTAGTCTATTCCCATGGCCACCACCCCGCAGGTCCCCCATCCCCTGCCGCCGGTTGTCGTCGACATCGTCGCGAACCGCTTCCGCGCCCTCGGCGAGCCGATGCGGATCCGCATCCTCGACCTCCTGCGCGACGGCGAGCTCGCCGACCGCGGCAGCACGCCGGTGGAGCGCGCCGACGCCCTCGGCACCACCCAGCAGAACGTCTCCAAGCACGTCGGGGTCCTCCAGCGCGCCGGCATCGTCGGGCGCCGCCGCGACGGCGTCCGCACGCCGTACGCGATCACCGACGAGACGGTGCTCGATCTGTGCGGGATCGTCTGCGGCGGGATCCGCCGCGAGACGCAGGGCCTGGCGGACGCGCTCGGCGGCTAGCCCTGGTCCGACTCGAGCAGGCGCTCGACGTCGGCGAGGTCCTGCAGCTGGCCGCCTGCCCGCTTGTTGGCGACGAGATCACCGCGGCTGATCACCCGCACCTACGTGGCGCCCACCGCGACGAGCGCCCTGCGGTCATGGGCCTCTGCGAACTCCACCCCGTCGATCGACGTCAGGAGGTCGATGCGCACAGGCGGGTAGCCGCCAGCGCCTACGATCCCGCCGTGCCCGCCTACCTCTGGCAACCCGACCCCGCCCGCATCGACGCGGCCCAGTCGACGATCCTCGCCCGCCACCTCGGGCTCGGGTCCTACGAGGAACTGCTCGCGCGCTCGGTGGCCGACCCGACCGGCTTCTGGGACGCCGCGACCCGCTGGCTCGACCTCGGCTGGGAACGCGAGTGGGACGCAGTCCTCGACGCGTCCGACGGCGTGCCGTGGGCTCACTGGTTCGCGGGCGGCCGCCTCAACCTCGCCTGGTCGTGCGTCGGCCGCCACGCCGCGGGTGAGCGCTCCGACCGCGTCGCGCTGGTGGTCGAACACGAGGACGGCGCGGTCGAGGAGCGCACCTACGCCGAGCTGTGGGACGAGGTCGGCCGGCTCGGACTCGCCCTCGGCCGCCTCGGGGTCGGGGCGGGCGACCGCGTCGCGCTCGTCCTGCCGATGGGCGTCGAGGCCGTCGCCACCCTCTACGCCTGCGCGCGGATCGGCGCGATCGGCGTCCCGATCTTCTCGGGCTTCTCAGCCCAGGCGATCGCCACGCGCCTCGCCGACTGCGCCGTCAAGGTCGTGATCGCCCAGGAGGCGACGACCCGACGTGGCCGCGCCGTACCCGTCCGCGAGACGGTCGAGGCCGCCGTCGCCGAGGCCCCGGTCGAGCACGTCGTCATCGTCGGCGGCGCGGACCATCCGCACCACGACTACCGCGCGCTCGTCGACGCCGAGGACGGCGGCGGCTGCCCCACCCTCTGGGTCGAGTCGGAGACGCCCGTGCTCGTCTGCTACACGTCGGGCACGACCGGCCAGCCGAAGGGCGCCGTGCACGTCCATGGCGGCCTGCTCGCCAAGCTCGCGCTCGAGGCGCGCCTCGCCTGCGACCTGCGCGACGGCGACCGCGCCATGTGGTTCACCGACATGGGCTGGATCATGGGCCCCTGGATCACGATCGGCGTCCACGCCGCCGGCCAGACGATGGTCTGCCTCGACGGCGCCCCCGACTGGCCCGACCCGGGCCGGCTCTGGCAGCTCGCCGAGCGCCAGCGGCTGACCTTCCTCGGGGTGTCGCCGACCCTCGTGCGGGCCCTGTCCGCCCACGGCGACGAGCTGCCCCGCGCCGCCGACCTGTCCGCGCTGCGCGCCTTCGGCTCGACCGGCGAGCCCTGGAACCCCGAGCCCTACGCATGGCTGTTCGACGTGGTCGGCGACGGGCGCTGCCCGATCATCAACATCTCCGGCGGCACCGAGATCGGCGCGATCATCCTCGGCTGCGACGTCACGCTGCCGCTCGCCTCCTGCTCGCTTGGCCGACCGATGCCCGGCATGGACGTCGACGTGCTCGACCCCGACGGGGCGTCCCTGACCGAGGCCGTCGGCGAGCTCGTCATCCGCCGGCCGTTCCCGAGCATGACCCGCGGCCTCTGGAACGCGCCCGAGCGCTACCTCGAGACCTACTGGTCGCGCTACCCCGGCGTCTGGACCCACGGCGACTGGGCGACCCGCACGGCCGACGGCTCGTGGTTCCTGCACGGGCGCTCCGACGACACGCTCAACGTCGCCGGCAAGCGCGTCGGCCCGACCGAGTTCGAGTCGGCGCTCGTCGCCGACCCCGCGGTGGTCGAGGCGTGCGCCGTCGGCCTGCCGCATCCCGTCAAGGGCGAGGCCGCCCACTGCCTCGTGGTGCTGGCCGCCGGTGCGGCCCTCGACGGGGGCACGGAGCAGCGGCTGCGCGCCCTCATCGAGGCGGACCTCGGGCCCGCCTTCCGGCCGGAGCGGATCCTGGCCGTCGCCGAGCTGCCGAAGACGCGCAGCCAGAAGGTGATGCGCCGCACCGTGCGCGCCGTCCTGCTCGGCGAGGACCCCGGTGACCTCTCCACGCTGGAGAACCCGGGGGCGCTCGAGGCCCTCCGGGCCGTCCGCTGAGGATCGCGCGCGTGGCAGGATGGGCAGGATGCCCCGCCCGCCCCGCGAACCCCTGCGCATGCGCCGCCTCGCGCCGCTGCTCGCCCTCGCCGCCGGCCTGATCGCACCGACCGGGGCGCTCGCGCAGGGCCCCGGCACGACGATCACCCCGATCCCGAAGGACGTGCGCGCCCGGATGATCGGCGTCTCCTGGAAGCCCGGCTGCCCCGTCGGGTTCAAGAACCTGCGCCTGATCACGACGACGCACCGCACCCCCGGCGGCGGCACCGCGACGGGCCGACTGATCGTCCATCGCGACGCCGCCCGGCCCATCAAGCGGGTGCTGCAGCGGCTCTGGGACGCGAAGTACCCGATCGCCCGCATGCAGCTCATCGACGTCTACGACGGCGATGACTGGGAGTCCATCGAGGCCAACAACACCTCCGCCTTCAACTGCCGCCGCGCCACGGGCTCGGGCAGCTGGTCGAACCACGCCTACGGGCGCGCGATCGACATCAACCCGATCCAGAACCCGTACGTGTCCGGCGGGAAGGTCTACCACGACGCCTCGTGGCGCTTCATCAAGCGCTCGAAGCGGCGCAGCCCGATGGTGATCATGCCGGGCGACGCCGTCGTCACGGCCTTCGCCCGCGAGGGCTGGGGCTGGGGTGGCGCCTGGTCCAACCCGAAGGACTACCAGCACTTCTCGGCCAACGGGCGCTGAGCGGCGCGGGCGGCTACGCTGCCCCGGCTGAGCGAGCGAGGAGGCGGGTGATGGCGCGCACGGGATTCGTGTGGGACGAGCAGTACGTGTGGTTCGACAGCCGCGGGTACCACGACTGGCTGCCGCGGGAGGCGCTCTTCCAGCCCCTGCCCTCGCCCGAGACCCCCGAGGGCAAGCGCCGCTTCAAGAACCTGCTCGACGCCGCCGGGATCACGCCGCAGCTGGTGACGATCGCACCGCGCATGGCGACGCGCGCGGAGATCGAGCGCCTGCACGATCCGGCCTACATCGACCGCATCAAGGAGCTCTCCGACACCACCGGCGGCGACGCCGGCGAGGAGACGCCGTTCGGCCCGGGCGGCTATGAGATCGCGCTGCTCGCCGCCGGCGGCGCGATGAACGCGGTGCGGGCCGTCGCCGAGGGCGCCTGCGACAACGCCTACGCGCTGGTGCGCCCGCCCGGCCACCACGCCGAGCGCGACCTCGGCCGTGGCTACTGCATCTTCGGCAACACCGCGCTCGCCGCCCGCCACGCCCAGCTCGACCTCGGCCTCCCCCGCGTCGCCGTCGTCGACTGGGACGTCCACCACGGCAACGGCACCGAGCACCTCTTCTACGACGATCCGACCGTCCTCACGATCTCGCTGCACCAGGACGGCAACTACCCGCCCGACAGCGGCCTCGTCGAGGACACGGGTACCGGCGCCGGGACGGGCGCCAACCTCAACGTGCCGCTCCCGGCCGGCGCGGGCCGGCGACCGTACGAGCTCGCCATGACGGACGTGGTGGTGCCCGCCCTCGAGCGCTTCCGCCCCGACCTGATCCTCGTGGCGAGCGGCCTCGACGCGAACATGTACGACATCAACGCCCGCCAATCGCTCGTCGCCGAGGACTACCGGGACTTCACGCGCATCCTGCTGGACGCCGCCGACCGGCTCTGCGGCGGCCGGCTCGTGATGATCCACGAGGGCGGCTACTCCGACATGTACACGCCGTACTGCGGGCTGCGCATCGTCGAGGAGATGAGCGGCATCCGCAGCTCCGTGCCGGACGGCGTCCTCACCTACGGCCCCAACCTGCATCTGCACGACCACGAGCGCGCCGCGGTCGAGCGCGCCGCAGCCAACGTCCCGGGGGTGCCGGCGCCGTGAGCTTCGACGAGGCGCACGTTCGCGAGCGCTCGCTCTGGCTCGACGGCCTGCCCGGCCGGATCGAGCCGCGAGACGCGCTGCCGGGCGATCGCGACTGCGACGTCGCCGTCGTCGGCGGCGGCTTCACCGGGCTCTGGACCGCCTACAGCCTGCTCGACGCCGACCCGTCGCTGCGCGTCGTCGTGCTGGAGCGCGAGATCTGCGGGTTCGGCGCCTCGGGCCGCAACGGCGGCTGGATCTCGGCCGGCATCGCCGGCGTCCACGAGACGTGGGCCGCGCGCTCCGGTGACGACGCCGTGCGCCGCGCCGCGCGCGCCACCTGGGAGGCCGTCGACTGGATCGGCGAGCGCGTCCGCCAGGAGGGCATCGACTGCGGCTTCCACAAGGGCGGGATCCTCTCCCTGGCCCGCACGGAGGCGCAGGCCGAGCGGATCCGGGCCCACGTCGAGCACGACCGCCGGTGGGGCTGGGGCGAGGAGGACGCCCGCATCCTCTCGCCGTACGAGACCGAGAGCCGCGTCAGCGCCAGCGACGTGGTCTGCGCCTCCTACACCCCGCACGGCGCGCGCGTCAACCCGGCGCGCCTCGCCCGCGGCCTCGCCGACGCCGTCGAGCGCAAGGGCGGCGTGATCCACGAGCAGACCGCGGCGCGCTTCATCGAGCCGGGCCGCGTGGTCACCGACCACGGCACCCTGCGCGCGACGCACGTGGTGCGGGCCACCGAGGCCTTCACGGTGCAGCTCCCGGGACAGCACCGCACCTACCTGCCCCTCTACTCGCTGATGATCGCGACCGAGCCGCTTCCGTCGACGGTCTGGCAGGCGCTCGGCTGGGAGAGCCGCGAGACCATATCCGACGGCCACCACCTCTTCTTCTACGCGCAGCGCACCGCCGACGACCGCATCGCGATCGGCGGCCGCGGCGCCCCGTACGGCCTCGGATCCCCGGTCGACGAGCGCTACGAGCAGCACGACGGCGTGCGCGAACGCCTGACGCGGACCCTCTACGAGACGTTCCCCGCGGTGCGGGGCGCGCAGATCACGCACCACTGGGGCGGCGCGCTCGGCGTGCCGCGCGACTGGTGCATGACGGTGCAGCACGATCCGGCCACGGGCCTCGCCCTCGCCGGCGGCTACTCGGGCCACGGTGTCGCCGCGGCGAGCCTGTCGGGGCGCACCCTGGCCGACCTGATCCTGCGCCGCGACACGGACCTCACCGCGATGCCGTGGGTGGGGCACCCGCTGCGCCCGTGGGAGCCCGAGCCCCTGCGCTGGGTGGCGAGCCGCGCGATCGTCGGCATCATGGGCTCGTCCGACCGGGTCGAGGACCAGGGCGGCCCGACCGCCAGGCGGATGCGCATCATCCGCCCGTTCCTCGCCCACTAGGGGCGGGCCAGGATCCAGACCGGCACGCCGTCGACCTCGCGCCGCTCGTAGCGCAGGTCGAGGGCGGCCTCGACGCGGCCGTCGGTGTCGAGCGCGCGCACCGGCTGGTAGCCGATCGCCGCGGCGGGCGGGCTGTCGCCCTCGAAGTCGCGGGCGACGTCCTCACGGGCGCCCGGGATGAACTCGATGTTGCGGTACCAGAGGTAGCGCGTGGCGGGGATGCGGTCCGCGTGCCAGTAGACGGCGGCGTTGGCCCACAGGACCTGGACCGAGTCGTCGGGCGCGGTGGCGGCGGAGCCGGCGCGGCCGACCGGGATCGCCGAGATGACGCGCGGGTCGTTGGTCGAGCGCGCGGAGGCGAGCTCGGGGGTCGAGGCGAGGTACACGGGCAGGGCCAGCGCGACGGGCACGAGCGCCGCGGCCGCCGCCACCACGAGCGCGGTGCGCCGGCCCCGCGTCGCCCACAGCCGGTCGACGCCGGCGGCGGCGAGGAGCGCGAACGGCGGCAGGAGCTGCACCCAGTAGTGCGGGTGGTAGAGGCCGCCCGCCGCGAAGCCGGCCGCGCACGCGAGCAGCCATATGAGCGGGATCGCGAGCCGCCGATCGCGCGCGAGCGCGACGAGCCCGATCCCGGCGAGGACCAGCATCACTCCGGCGTCGACCAGCATCCACGGAATCGAGTTGCCGAACAGCTCGACGCGCAGGCCGACGTCGCCCGACAGGACCGACTCGGTGCCGGCGCGATAGCCGTAGATCGCGTACCACCAGCCGTCGACGCCGGACGGCTCCGACGCGGCCCACAGCGCGGCCCCCGCCCACGGCAGCGCGATGCCGGCGACGAGCACCGCGAGGCGGCCGAGGCCGCGCAGGACGGCGCGCTCGCGCCAGGCCACGGCCACGACGAGCACGGCCGCCACGACGCAGCCGTCGAAGGCGGACTGCTTGACGAGCGGGCCGAGGCCGGCGAGGACGCCGGCGAGGACGAGCAGCCACAGCCGCGGGGCGACCGCCCAGCGCACGGCGCACGCGATCGCCGCCGCCGCGACCGCCCCGCCGAGCAGCTCGCCGTTGGCGGTGAAGCCCTCGATGTGCGGCGCCGGGCCGACGAGGGCGATCAGCCAGGCGGCGATGATGCCCGCGCGAGCGCCGAGCAGGGTGCCGGCGATGACGGCGAGGGCCACCACGAGCGTCGCGCCCGCCGCCACGGCGAGCAGGCGGATCGCCGCGTCGTCGCCGTAGGTGACGGCGAGGCGGTAGAGGCCGACGAGGCCCTGCGGCCGGTCGACCCAGGCGACGTCGCCGTAGAGGGCGAAGCCGCGCGACCACAGCCGCGCGACCTGCCCGTAGCCCGCCTCGTCGACGTTGAGGGGGACGTCGAGGAAGCGCAACCGCAGGAGGACGTCGACGAGCACGGCGCCCGCCACCCAGAGCGCGGCGCGGACGGGCGCCACCTTCGACCTACGCGCCGCTCGCGGCGCCGACGAGCGACAGGAACTCGGCCCGCGAGCGCGGGTCGGTGCGCAGGAGACCACGCACCGCCGAGGTGGTGGTGCGGCTGCCCGGCGCGCGCACGCCGCGCACCGTCATGCAGAGGTGCTCGGCCTCGAGCACGACGCCGACGCCGCGCGGCTCGAGCGCCGCCTCGAGCCAGTCGGCGACCTGCGCCGTCATCCGCTCCTGGACCTGCAGCTCCTTCGAGTAGAGCTCGACCACGCGGGCCAGCTTCGAGAGCCCGACGATACGCGGGCCCGGGATGTAGCCGACGTGCGCGACGCCCGTGAAGGGCAGCAGATGATGCTCGCAGAGCGCGTGGAACGGGATGTCGCGCACCACCACGAGCTCGTCGTAGGCGCCGTCGTTCGGGAACGTCGTCGACGCGAACGGCTTCGCGGTCAGGAGCTCCTCGTACATGCGCGCGATCCGCCGCGGCGTGTCCTTCAGGGACTCGTCGTCGAGGGAGTAGCCGAGCGCCGTCAGCAGGTCGGTCGCGGCGGCCTCGACCTTGGGCAGGTCGATCGGCCCGCGCGGGCGGATGGGATCGGGGGTCGCCACGGGCCGGAGTGTACCGGCGGGACGGTGACGGGAGGATCAGGCGACGGGCCGGACATCGACGAGATGCCGGAGCATGACGAAGTCCCGCACGTCACGCGTGAAGAGCGGGAGATCGTGGGCCAGCGCGGTCGCCGCGATCAGGAGTTCGAAGGACCGCGGACGGTGATTGCGCCCCTCGCTGCGGACCGCGATCGCCGTGGTCACGTAGGCCTCCGCGACGGATCCGTCCACCGGCAGCTCCTCGAATGCGGTGCGGGTGCGTTGAAGATGGATCGTGCGGCGGACCCGCTCGGCATCGTCGCGAGCGGCGACCACCCCGATGCCGAGCTCGGCGACGGTGATCGTGGAGATCGCCAGCTCGGTGCCGGCGGGGATCTCGGCGCCCGTGGGGTCGATCACGACCGACGTGTCGAGGAGCGCCCTCACCGGTCGCGCTCCCACGGATCGTGGACGTCGAAGTCGATCCCCTCGCTGACGTCGCGGCGGAATGACTCCCAATCAGGGTGGTACGGCGTCGCGAAGAGGCGCATGAAGTCCTCGACCGGCACCCACCGACGGCGGCCCACGATGCCCGTGAGGCGCGCGACCGGCCTGCCGTCGACGGTGATCTCGAAGTCCTCGCCCGCCTGCGCGCGCCGGAGCACGTCGGAGCAGTTGTTGCGGAGCTCGCGCTGGGGGATGGTCGCCACCAGGCCGCCGTAGCAGATCTGCTACACCGGTACCGGTGGCGGCCTGATCCAGGTGGGGCGGTCGGGGTACCAGCCTCCCGCCTGCCGCGCTCTGGCACACTTGCGCCTGCGCGGAGAGGTGGCCGAGTGGTTGAAGGCGGCGGTCTCGAAAACCGTTATTGGGGGTTTACCTCAATCGAGGGTTCGAATCCCTCCCTCTCCGCCTCGTGCGGGATTCCCCTCCAAGAGCGGGATCTCGCCGCGTCCCGAGAGGAGACCGGCCCGACCGCTCGGAGTCCCCGAACGTCATGGCGCGTCCTGTTCGGTCCCGATGGCACCGCGCGGTGCACCAGAGCGAGGGCCATGGCCGGGTCGACTATGGTGCCCACAGCGGTACGCAGTTCGGTGTGGGCCTCAGGAGCCGAAAACCGCACGGGAGGACCGATCGTGAACATCAAAAGACTCCTTGCCGGCCTTGCCACGGCGGCACTGCTTGCACCCGTCAGCCTCCTCGCCACGGCCTCGCCCGCAGCGGCATCCAACAACGACGTGCGCATCCGCATCGACCCGGCCCAGTGGAGCTGGACGGGAACCCTCACCGTCAGGTATGGCTTTTGCGATGACGAGTGCAAGTGGGATGCAGATCGCGATCCCATCCTCCTGCAGAAGGTCTTCAACGCGAGTCCTGGTTCGGGCCTCCAGGACGTCCTCGACGTCAGCATGGACCCCGACCACGACTACGTCGTCATCCTCAGCGACAACACGTTGACCGGGAACGGCGTCACCCGCAGGGGCGACGATCTCCAGGTGTGGGTGGTGGGCACATTTCTTTCGGGAGAGAAGTGGCAGCAAACGGATGTCAACGCAGTCCGAGACGAGCCGGTGAAGTACAACTTCGGCAAGCCGGGCGGCCAGTACGCTCTCAAGTTCTACCCCGCTGACACCTACCCGCCATCCCGGTCAACCGTTCGGGCCTCGGTTTCCGCCGCGATCGACGGCGGTGACGGCTGCACGGTCAGGGGAACGCCCGGCGACGACGTGCTCGACGGCACGTCCGGAGACGACGTCATCTGCGGCCTCGGCGGCAATGACGTGATTCGCGGCAGGGGCGGCGACGACATCATTCATGCCGGAAGCGGCCACGACCCCGTCTACGGCGGTCGTGGCAACGACACCATCATGGGTGGCGGGGGAGATGACACCATCCACGGCGGGAGGGGAGCCGACGACATCCACGGTGGAGCGGGCAGGGACACGATCCACCACACCAGGGGTCATGACTGGGTGCATCGCGGCGACGGCAGAGACACGTTCGTCAACGTGGCCTAGCTCCTCGTCCCGAACCCCGGACAGATCAAGTGAGAAATCCGTAGCCGGGGGCTTTACCTCAATCGCGAGTTCGAATCCCTCGCTCTCCGCCTTCGCCCCGTCCTCGTCGACCTCGTGCGGGGCTCGGGAGGCGTGACGAGGGG
The DNA here is from genome assembly GCA_049433345.1 of Gaiellales bacterium. Lineage (GTDB taxonomy): Bacteria > Actinomycetota > Thermoleophilia > Gaiellales > F1-60-MAGs149 > F1-60-MAGs149. The sequence goes on from JBMTER010000011.1 coordinate 18,727, forward strand.
CACGCCGTCGTGCCGACCGTGCGACGGCACCCGTCGGGGTCACGCAACCGAACGCTAGAATCGGCGCGTGACCCC